>NZ_CAMUDP010000021.1:0-36415 GCF_947087635.1 Anaerococcus tetradius | reverse complement strand
CCACAACCAGGTCCAGGCGGAAGCGGCGGAGAAACACCAACTCCAACACCAAAACCAGAACCAACACCTAACCCAGGTGAAAGTGGAGGACAAACACCAAATCCAGGAGTAGAAACTCCTCTTCCAAGTCCAGATGGTCATGAAAATCCATCTCGAGCTGAAGAAAAGCCTGGTCTAAAACCAGTACCAGTACCAAGACCAAATCAAGAATCAAATCCTAGTCAAGCTACTGGGGATAAAGAAGAAAAAGAAGAAGCTAAGGATGCCAATGAAGAAGGCAAAGCTAATAGCACTCCTAAGGCAAAGAATCCAACAAGGACAAATAAAAATGTCAAAACAGGTATTGAAACTAATCTAGCTTTCTATCTAAGTATGATAGGAGCAAGTGTGGCTGGTATTTTTGCAAGTAAAAAGAAAAAGAAATAATCTTTAAACCTCGAGTTAGACTCGGGGTTTTTCTTTTGCCTTTGTCCTAGCTAGGAACTTTCTTGACAAAGTCCATTTTCGGACTATAATAAGTTATTAATAAGGAGGAGTATATGGATACAAGAGTAGAGTCAATGGTTTATATTTTTTCTTTGCTTAGAAAGGCGATTGGTCTTAATAGGCAGAGGGCGAGTTTTTATGGGCTTAAAGATTTGGAAACTCTCATTTTGATTCATCTAGGGATGAGTGAGAAATTGAAGCAGAAGACGCTTTGTAATAAGTTTACTGCTCCCAAACAGACTATAAATAGTGCTATTATGAATTTGAAAGATAAGGGTTTTGTCGAGCTTGTTACTGATATGGAGGATAAGAGGGCAAAAAATCTTATTTTGACCGATAAAGGTTTAAGGAGGAGAAGCGAGATTCTCCTTCCTATTGATGAAGATAATAGGAGGATGTACGAAGATTTGGGAGCGGATAAGATAAGGGAGATTACCGAAAGCTTGGAGCTTCTGGTGGATTCTCTTGGCAAAAATTTCAATAAGGAGGATTAATGAATAGTATAATAGAATTTTACAAGTCTTTTTCCTATATCAAGAGATATATGGGAGAGTATAAGAAAAATAGAAATATTTCTAGGCTTTTTACCATACTTGAAACTATTTTAGAGCTTGCTATACCAGCTCTTATGGGTCTTAGCTTAAATGAGGCTGTCCATTGGAAAAATATATCGCTTGCTATTAAATATGGACTTTTGATGGTGGTCTTATCTCTTATAACCATGTTTTTAGGTATGGAGGCTACAAAAAATGCTGGTCTTGCCTCATCTGGGATGGGTTACAATGCAAGGGCCGCCCAGTTTGAAAATATTCAAAAGTTTTCATTTGAGGATTTGGATTATTTTGGTGTGTCTTCCTTGTTGACTAGACTTTCATCAGATACCCAGCAGATTGCTTTTTCTATGTTTGTTTCAACTAGGTTTGTCATAAAAACCATCGCTATGGCAATAGTTGCCTTTGTCTTAGCCTTTAAATCATCTGCCAAGCTATCGCTCATATTTTTGGTGGCTGTACCAATTTTGTTTGGGCTTTTGATGGGGCTTACAACTTATGCTATACCAAAATTTAGGAAGGCAAGGTTTCAGTATGACAAGCTTAACCTAGTTATTGAAGAAAACCTAAATAATATGCGTGTGATTAAGGCCTTTTTTAGAAAAAAATATGAACTAGATAAGTTTAAAGTTCAAAATGACAAGATGTTTGAGTATGCAGATGGCTCGCAAGGACCAATGTCTTATGTATTTCCCCTTGCTAATGTTATTTTATTTTTAACCTTTGTTTCCATCACTTATATGGGCGGAGTTGAGATTATAAATGGAAGGCTAGGAGTTGGAGATTTGCTTGCCTTTAATATGTATGCGACAATGCTTTTAGGAGCTTTTATAGGTATGAGCATGGTTCTTACTATGTTTATGTCAGCATCTCCTGGTATAAGTAGGGTAGTGGAAGTTATAAAGAGAGTTCCATCTATGGATAATGATCAAAAAATCGAGGGCCAAAGACTTCTTGACGGGTCAATTGATTTTGATAATGTTTCCTTTGCTTATGAAAAAGATTCTGATGTATGTCAACTTGAAAATATCAATCTCCATATTAAAAGTGGAGAATCGATTGGTATTTTAGGACCGACTGGTTCTGCAAAATCTACTCTAGTTCAGCTTATACCTAGACTTTATGATATAAGCAAGGGGACACTTAAAGTTGGTGGTCACCCAGTTAAGACCTATGACCTTAAAAGCCTTCGTGATGATGTGGCTATAGTCTTACAAAAAAATACGCTTTTTTCAGGATCTATTGCTGATAACCTAAGATGGGGAGATGATGGGGCAAGTCTCGAAGAAATAGAGCTTTTTAGTAAGATTGCCCAGGCTGATAGCTTCGTCAAAGACCGTAACGATTGCTATGAATCAGTTCTAGGTCAGGGTGGAGTTGGAGTATCAGGTGGCCAAAAACAAAGACTAACCATAGCTCGTGCTCTTTTGAAAAAACCCAAAATCCTTATTATGGACAACTCAACTTCGGCAGTTGATACAAAGACCGAGACAGCCATAATCGAAGGAATCAATAAATATAACAAGGATATGACAAAAATAATCATTTCTCAAAGAGTTTCATCCTTCAAATATGTAGATAGGATTGTAGTAATGAATGAAGGAAAGATTGAAGCAGTAGGTAGCCACGAAGAGCTTTATAAGGATAATGAAGTTTATAGGCAAACTTACGATATACAGGAAAAAGGAGGTGGGGATAATGAGTAATCAACACAAAATGAATGGTAAATCTTTCAGGAGGAAAGTGTCATTTGCATCTGTGGGTAGACTTTTATCCTATCTTTTTTTCTACAAGTGGCAGATGATTATAATAGTAGCCTGCGTCATTATTTCAGCCCTTACCCAAATTTGGGGGGTCAATATGTTAAGACCTATTATAGATAATTATATCCTAAAGGCTGATTTATCTGGTCTTAGGAAAGCTTGCCTACAAATGGGACTTATCTATGCAGTATCAGCTTTCACTTCCTTTATCTACTCAAGATTAATGGTTAGGGTTGGTGAAAAATCTATAAGAAATATAAGGGAGGAATTGTTTGATAAAATCCAAAAAATGCCTATAAATTTCTTTGATAGTAACCAACATGGTGAAATAATGTCAAGATTTACTAACGATACTGATGTTCTAAGCCAGGCTCTTGCTAATACTGTGCCAACCATAGTTAGGGCACTTATAATGCTTTTTGGTACAATTCTTGTTATGTTTAAGCTAAGCTTTAATCTTACCCTTACTATGCTTATAGGTCTTGTAGTTTTGCTACCTATCCTATCAAGGATTATTTATAAGTCATCAAAGGCCTTTAGAGAAGGTCAGGGCAATGTATCAATTCTTCATGGTTTTACTGAAGAAAGCTTGTCTGGACAAAAAGTTATTAAAGTATTTTCGAGAGAAGAAAAAACTATAGAAACTTACAAGGAAAAATCTGAAAATGTTAGGTCAGCCTTTGCGAGTGCAAACACCCATGCAGGTAGGATGATGCCATTTTTGATAAATATGGTCAACATCCTCTATGCAGCCATAACAGTTTATGGAGTCTACCTAACTATTCAAGGAGCTATGAGTGTAGGAGTTTTGGCAGCTTTTCTATCAAATATCAGACAAATTCAAAATCCCCTAGTAAATGTTAGCCAACAAGCCAATGCAGTCTTCCAGGCCATGGCAGGAGCTGATAGGATTTTTGAAATAATTGATATGCCAATTGAAAAGGATACAGGCTTCATAGACCTAGTCCATGCAGTAGAAGATACTGATGGAAGTATAAGGGAGTCTTATGAGCTTACTGGCCTTTACGCCTGGATGTGGGATGATGGCGACAAAAGGCATTACAAGATGCTTGAGGGTAGGCTTGACTTTGACAAGGTAGATTTTTCCTATGATGGCAAAAATAAAATACTAAAGAATATATCTTTTTATGCAGAGCCTGGTCAAAAAATTGCCTTTGTCGGTTCGACAGGAGCAGGTAAAACTACTATCACCAATGTTATAACTAGGTTTTATGAGATTGATGAGGGTAGGATTATGGTAGATGGGATAGATATTAGAGATATAAAAAAAGATGCCCTAAGACGAGCTTTTGGTATGGTCTTACAAGAGGTAAATCTATTTTCTGATACCATAGAGGGCAATATCAGATATGGAAGGCTTAGGGCAAGTGAAGATGATATCAAAGCTGCTTCAAGGCTTTCAGGAGCTGATTCTTTTATCAAAAGACTGCCAGAAAAATACAAGACCTTTATCCACGGGGATGGCTCATCCCTATCTGATGGACAAAACCAGCTTATATCTATTTCAAGAGCCGCCATTGCAGAGCCAGCTATGCTTATCCTTGATGAGGCGACAAGCTCAATTGATACGGCAACTGAGCTAGAAGTAACAAGAGCTATGGATAAGCTTATGACAGGGTCAACTTCTATAGTAATAGCCCACAGGCTATCGACCATCCAAAATGCAGATGTAATAATGGTAATGGAAGATGGAAGAATAATAGAAAGAGGAAGCCACGACAAACTAATAAAAGAAAAAGGCACTTACTGGCAACTCTTTACAGGACAATTAGAACTAGACTAGGGGGCAAAAGCCTCCTAGCTAGAAACTAGGCTAAAGTTTCTAACTAAGACTTAAACAAAAATTAAATTGACAAGAAAAAAAAACTATGTTATCATAATAAGGTAACGATTAAGCCCAGATAGCTCAGTCGGTAGAGCAGGGGACTGAAAATCCCCGTGTCGGTGGTTCGATTCCGCCTCTGGGCACCAAAAAAAGCCTCTCCGGCTTTAGGAGTACCCTCTACGGAGTGGAGACAGTAAAAAATATTTATAAAAAACTTTACAAATCATGAAAAAGTAATATAATAGTAAATGTGCGGATGTGGCTCAGGGGTAGAGCATCGCCTTGCCAAGGCGAGGGTCGCGAGTTCGAATCTCGTCATCCGCTCCATTATTTTTGGCGCCATAGCCAAGTGGTAAGGCAGAGGTCTGCAACACCTTTACCCTCAGTTCAAATCTGAGTGGCGCCTCCAATACGCTCTCTTCGGAGGGCTTTTTTTGTTGAGGAGTATATGTTAGTTATAAGTAATAAGGCAAGCGATACTTTAAAGGAATTTCTAGTAAATGAAGGAATCTCCTTCCTTTTAAGCAAGGATAATCCAAATCTAGACCCTAGAATTGCAGATCATCCAGATCTTTCACTATTTGTTTTGGATAGGGAAAATATTCTTGTAGCAAGCGAGGTCTATGATTATTATAGAGAAAATATCAAGGGTAAAAATCTAATAAGGGGCGAAGAAGTGGCTAGGAAATATCCTAAGGATGCCATTTACAACCTAGTAAGATTTAAAAATTTTTATATCCATAATGATTTTACGGAGGAAAATATTAAGAAATTTTTTTATGAGCATGATATAGCTCATCTTAAAGTAAAGCAGGGTTATAGCCGATGTTCTACTATTGTTCTGAATGATAGCCTCCTTACTAGCGACTATGGAATTTATAAGAGCCTTAAAGATAGGGTTAAAGTAAGGCTTCTAGAGGAAGATAAGATTCTCTTGGATGGCTTTGATAAGGGCTTTATAGGAGGGGCTTGTGGGCTTTATGATGATAAGTTGATTTTTACTGGAGATATTAGAAGCCACAGGTCTTTTTCTCTTATAAAGACGGCTTGTGAGGAGGAAGGCCTTGACATTTTGTATCCTGAAACAGACCTGGTGGATTTAGGATCTCTCTTGGATATATCATAGATTAGTAGTCTCTTTTCCAGGATAAGGCTTTTTTCTTTGAGAAAAAATCGTATAATTTATTATAGTAAAGAAATAAGAAAGAGGACAGTATGAAAATTGTAAAACCATCTACAATTGCTGGGGTAATGGAGCTTTTACCTAAGGAGCAATTAGTTTTTGATAAGATTAAAAATATTATAGAAGAATCCTACAAGAAGTATCAGTTCATGCCAATAGACACACCAGTTATAGAGAAAAACGAGATTCTCTTTGCCAAGGGTGGTGGGGAAACTGAAAAGCAAATTTATGAAATAGCTTCAGAGTCAAAGGATATGAGTCTAAGATTCGACCTAACAGTTCCCCTCGCAAGATATGTGGCAGAACACTTCCAAGATTTAAACTTCCCCTTCAAACGCTATCACATAGCCAAGGTTTACAGGGGAGAGAGGAATCAAAAGGGTAGATATAGGGAGTTTTACCAATGCGATATTGATATAATTGGCCATAATAGCTTATCCATTTACAATGATGCCCTCCTTCCTAGGGTTATCTATGATATATTCGATAAGCTTAACTTCTCCGATTTGACCTTCAAGATTAACAATAGAAAGCTTTTAAATGGATTTTTTAAGTCTTTGGGTATAGAAGATTCTACAGATGTTCTTAGGACCATAGATAAGAAGGATAAGATTGGTCTTGATAATACTTATGAAGAACTTGTTAAGTTAACAAACGAAGAAAAAGCACATACTATTATCAACTTTATAAATAATACAGCTTCTAACCAAACTCTCTTGGAAAAACTTTCTGACTTTTCTGATAATGAGCTTTTCTTGGAAGGACTTGATGAATTATCTAAGGTTTACAAATACATGATCGACCTAGATATTCCAGATAAAAATATCAAGATCGACCTAGCTATAACTAGGGGTCTTGATTATTACACATCAACAGTCTATGAAACTTTTATCAATGGCTACGAAAAAATCGGTTCAGTCTGCTCTGGTGGAAGGTATGAAGACCTAGCTAGCAATTTCTCCAAGCAAAAGCTTCCTGGAGTAGGAATGTCTATTGGCCTTACCAGACTTTTCTATCAATTCCAAGAGCTTGGCCTAATAGATGATCAAATAGAAAGCTTGACAGATAGCTTGATTATTCCAATGGATGAAGAGGCTAACGAGTATGGGATAGAAGTCTTAAAGAAATTGAGATCTAGGGGAGAGGCCGTAGATATCTACCTAGAAGACGGTAAATTTAAGAAGAAGATGACCTATGCAGATAAACTGGGAGTTAAGGAAGTTATAATCCTTGGTGCTGATGAGTTGGCAAATAAAGAAGTTTCTATCAAAAACATGCAAACAGGTGAACAAATTAAAAAATCTTTTGCCGACCTATAAAAAATTTTCAAAAAATTTGAATTTCTCTATATTTTTAAAAAAATATGGGTATAAATAATATGTAGACACAAATGGAGGTATAAAATTATGACAAAATTAACAGAAACAGTACAATCAGGAGACTGGAAAGCTGAAAAGCATGTTCCAGAACTAGAGTTTGAAAAACTCGAAGGTGGAAAAATCAAGGTTACAGCTTGCGTAGGTAAAGAAATTGCCCATCCAAACGGATTTGAGCATCATATTGCTTGGATTAAGGTATTCTTCAAAGCAGAAGATAGCAAATTCCCAGTAGAAGTTGCTTCTTATCAATTCCCAGCTCATGGTGAAGGCGAAGTATTCTCTGAACCAGTAGCTTGTGGAGTATTCAAGAGCGAAAAGAATGGTACACTTTATGTCCTAAGCTATTGTAACATTCACGGTCTTTGGGAAAACTCATTAGAAGTTAAATAATTACAGAAAATAAAGGCAGGTCTTAGGACCTGCTTTTTAAATTTAAAAAATATATTAGTGTAAATGCCTATGGGAACTACCCCTAGGATTTTAGTTTAATCCTTGCAATTATTATTTCTCTTTTATAGGGATAATAATTTTAGTAACGTGCTTGTCAGCATCATCTACATCAAGGGGTGATATAAGAAATTCTTCTGCAATGGGGCCTCGTAGTTGGTAGCCCTCTTTTTCAATCCATCCTAGCATTTGCTCATGCTTTTGGTAGATATCCTTATAATCACCTATATAATAGGAGCTAGCCGCCAAAAAATCCCCCCAGTATCTGCTGAGTCTTTTATTTAGCCTGCCTGCTTCAAGGCTAGTTACCTGCATGGCAAATTCTATATCTGTATCCTTTCCGCAAAATTGTTCAAGGGGCTTAGAATGAAAGATTACGAGGATTGAACCCATCATTTCTAGACCATTTTCCGTGCATTTTTCGTAAATATCTATCCGCCTAGAAAGGGTAATGTCTGTGTGGACATAATTTTTTATAATCTTTCTTGAGAAGACGACAGGATTTTTTTCTATGTACTCGATTTTTATTGGAAAATTATTTTTATCTAAATCCTCATCTTCTACTAACTTCATCGCCCTTTTGGCCCTATTAAACCTTTCGATGGCAATATCACATGCGACTTTTCTTGCACTTAGAATTTGAATCTGCTCGTCATATTCTTTTGATTTTTCCTCTATAAGACTTTCTAAATTTGTAAGAGACTTAACATCTAGGGTATTTTTCAGGGCTTCAATAGAAAAACCAAGATTTCTGAGTCTTCTTATAATTAATAGGGTCTTTAGACTATCTTTGGTGTAGTATCTATAACCAGTATCATCATCCCTATAATTTGGACAAAACAGGCCTATTTTATCATAATACCTGAGGGTTTCTTTTGAAATATTGCAAATTTTAGAAACTTTGCCGATAGTATAAAGCTCATCCAAGATAAAATCCTCCCCTCTACATTTTTATAAATTATACACAATATCAATCTAAAATTCAATAAATTAAAGCACAATAAAAGCTGCCATAAGGGCAGCTTCTAGATAAATCTCTTATTAATTAATTTTCTTTCTTAGTTAACTCCGATAACCTTATCTGGGTTAAGAATCATATTAGGGTCAAATACTCTCTTGATTCCTCTCATAAGATCAGTGTTTATGTCACCTTCAAAGTCTTTTAGGTATTTAAGCTTTCCAGCTCCAACTCCGTGTTCACCTGAAAGTTTTCCGCCTAGGTCATAGGCTTTCTTGTAGATAACATACATGAACTCATTAACTTCATCTTTGAATTGGTCAAGTTTGTCAGCTTCATTAGAAAGGGTATAGATGTGTAGGTTTCCATCACCAGCGTGACCAAAACTTTGAACATCAAACATATAGCCTTCTGCTTCTTTATTTACAAATTCAACATACTCTGGGATTTTTGTAATTGGAACTACAACGTCACATTCATCGAGAAGCTCATATTGAGATTCAATAGCTTCAAGGAAGGAACTTCTAGCAGCCCATGCTTCTTTAAGTTGAGCTGGGGTATCAGCAACTAAAACGTCGATTGCTCCATTTTCTGTAAGAACTTCGGCAGCTCTTTCCATTAATTCGTAAATTTCTTCCTCATCATCACCATCAAATGTGACTAATAGGTAAGCATTAGCATCTGTACCTTCTATATTTTTAGGGAAAGTTTCCTTGCCGATATATTTTTCAGAAGCAAGAACTATTTTTCTTTCCATAAATTCAATAGCTTGTGGATGTAGATTAGCTTGGAAAATCTTTGGAACAGTACCAATACAATCATTTAAGTTTTCAAAAGGAACTATTAGGGAAATAGTTGTCTTTGGTGCTGGAACAATCTTTAAGGTTAGCTCAGTGATTATACCTAGAGTACCCTCAGAACCAATCATCAAATCCTTTAGAGAATAACCTGTTGATGATTTAGAAATAACTGCACCGAAATCTGTAACCTCACCTGTAGGAAGAACAACTTTCATGCCTCTAACATAATCTCTAGTAGTACCATACTTAACAGCACGCATACCACCAGCATTAGTAGCAACGTTACCACCAAGAGTTGCGAACTTTTCACCTGGATCAGGTGGGTACATATAACCCTTTGATAGACAATCCTCTGCCAAATCATGAAGAAGAACACCAGGTTCAACTCTTACAACCATGTTATCAAGATCATAATCAAGAATCTTATTCATAGTTCGCATATTAATCATTACCCCTTGTTTAATAGCAACACCAGCACCTGTAAGGCCAGTACCAGCTCCCCTTGCTATAACAGGAATCTTGTTTTCGTTACAAATCTTCATGATTGCTGCTACATCTTCAGTAGATTGAGCATCAATTAAACAATCTGGGTAACCTTCACCATAGATAGGCATCTCATCATGGAAAAAGTCTTCGTTTACTTCATCGCCTACATAAAGCTTGCCAGAAACGGCATCTCTAAGTTGAGCAATAATGTCTTCTGATATTGCGTTATAATTATTCATTTAAACCTCCTAGAAATATCATGTATCAAATATCATTGACCAATCATGACTAGATTATATCACAAGTTTTTCTTTTTGTAAAAATGTTTTCAAAAAAATTTTCCAAAAAAAACGCCCGACAAATATTGAAATACAAACCTTATACCGCTACAATGTTTTTCGCTGGGAAAACACTATAATAATTATGATAAAGATTTGACATAATTGTTTTTTGTGATATCATGATTAGGAAAGCGTTAGCTATATAAAACTATAAAAATATTCTGCTTTATAGAATAATTATTCCAAATTAATTAATAAACTACTTGTTTATGTAGAAGAATAGGGGAATTATTTATATATATAAAGAAATGAGCTCTTTATAGTTATGGATTTACAAGGTTTGGATTAAATTCTTGTAAAATTTTAAAATATAGCTTGACATTTGCGGCATAGATTGTTAATATAATAACATAAGAGTTAGTCTAGATTATACCGATTCTGGTGTATGACTAAGTAAATTTTATAAGGAGAGATTATGTATAAGTTAACAGATGAACAATTAGAAATGAGAACTATGTTTAGAGACTTCGCACAAAAAGAAGTTGCTCCATTAGCTATTGAGGTTGATGAAAAACACATGTTCCCAGAAGAAAACGTTGCTAAGATGCAAGAGCTAGGATTTTTCGGAATACCTTTTGCAGAAGAATACGGCGGAATCGGACTTGATACACTTACATATGTTCTAGCAGTAGAAGAGCTTTCTAAGGCTTGTGCAACTACAGGTGTTATCGTTTCAGCTCATACATCACTTTGTGCTGATTGTATTAACAAATTTGGTACTGAAGAACAAAAACAAAAATACTTAGTTCCACTTGCTTCAGGTGAAAAACTTGGTGCTTTTGCCCTAACAGAACCAGATGCTGGTACTGACGCTTCAGGACAAAAAACTGTTGCTAAGCTTGATGGAGATCACTATGTACTTAACGGAACAAAGATTTTCATAACAAATGCTGGTTACGCTGATACTTATGTAGTATTTGCTATGACTGACAAAGAACAAGGTACTAGAGGAATTTCTGCTTTCATCGTAGAAAAAGGCATGGAAGGCTTCGACTTTGGTACAACAGAAGATAAAATGGGTATCAAGGGTTCATCTACTATGGAATTAATCTTTAGAGATTGCAAAGTTCCAAAAGAAAACCTACTTGGTGAAGAAGGAAAAGGCTTTAAATATGCTATGCAAACACTCGATGGTGGTAGAATTGGTATAGCTGCTCAAGCTTTGGGTATTGCTGAAGGTGCTCTTGATAAGGCAATTAAATATGTTAAAGAAAGAAACCAATTTGGTAGACCTCTTGCTAAATTCCAAAACACACAATTCAAACTTGCTGAAATGGCAATTGATATAGAATCTGCTCGTCACCTAGTTTATAAAGCTGCATGGTTAAAAGATAACAAAGAAAGCTACACAGTAGCTGCAGCAGAAGCTAAACTAAAAGCAGCAAGAGTAGCAATGGATGTTACTACAAAGGCTGTTCAATTATTTGGTGGTTACGGCTATATCAGAGAATATGAAGTAGAAAGAATGATGAGAGATGCAAAAATTACAGAAATTTATGAAGGTACTTCAGAAGTTATGTTAATGGTTGTATCTGGTGCATTATTAAAATAGTTAATCGTTGCTTGAAAAAAAGGGGGATATATGAATATTTTCGTATGTGCGAAACAAGTTCCAGACACTAATGAGATCAAGATTGATCCTATTACAAATACACTTATTAGAAAGGGTGTTCCAAGTATTTTAAATACTTACGATTCTTTTGCCCTAGAGCAAGCTTTAAGATTAAAGGATAATGATCCTTCAATTAATATCGTAGTTATTTCTATGGGACCACCACAAGCTGAAGATATGCTTAGAGATTGTATAGCAGTTGGTGCTGACAAGGCTTATCTTGTAACAGATAGAAAATTCGGTGGATCAGATACACTTGCAACAAGCTACATCCTAGCTAATGCTATTAAAGCTGTAGCTGAAAAAGAAGGACAACCTGACTTAGTATTCTGTGGTCTTCAAGCTATTGATGGAGATACAGCTCAAGTAGGACCAGAACTTGCTGAACACTTAGGATTACCACAAGTAACACGTTCTTATACAGCAGAACTTAACGATGAAGGAATCAAAGTTTTACAAGAAGTAGAAGGCGGTTCTCAAAATGTACAATGTGTACTTCCAGCCCTTATAACATTTACAAAATTTGGTGCTGAAGAACTTAGATATCCAAAGATTAAAAACAAACTAAAAGCTAAGAAAGCTGAGATTGGTCAAATTACATTTGATGATCTAGAAGCTACAATAGATAAGACAAAGATTGGTCTTAAAGGTTCTCCAACTAGAGTAGTTAAATCTTATGCTCCAGACAGAACTAAGATTGCAGTTATGTTTGAAGACATGGAAGCAGATGAATTAGCAAGCAAATTGATGGAAGCTCTAGTAGATAAAAAGCTTATTTAAGGGGGAAGTATGACAGATTGTAAAAACCTTTGGGTACTTGTAGAAACTAATGAAGAAGGAAAAGCTGTTAGCGTTGGACTAGAATTACTAAGCCCAGGCAGAAAAATGGCTGATGTTCTACAACAAAAATTATATGCAGTTATCATTGGCGAAAATGTAGCTAATGCAAAAGAAGAAGTTAAAGCTCATGGCGTTGATGGTATCATCACCGTTGAAGGCGAAGAATATAAACAATACAACACAGATATTTATGCAAATGCAGTTTGCAAACTTGTTGAAAAATACAATCCAAATGTAATCCTAATTGGTGCTACAAATGTTGGTAGAGATTTAGGACCAAGAATTTCTTCAAGACTTGGAACAGGACTTACTGCAGACTGTACAGAACTTGACGTAGACTTTGAAACAGGAAATGTTAAATGGACAAGACCTGCTTTCGGTGGTAACTTAATGGCACAAATCCTATGTCCAGATTCAAGACCACAAATGGGTACAGTTCGTCCAGGCGTATTCTCTAAAGATGAATGTGGCGCTAAAGATGAAATAGAAGAAATTTCTGAAGATATAAAATATGACGGCGAAGTAAGAACAAGAATCCTAGACTTTATCGCAAGAGATGAAGGAGAAGACGTAGATTTAGCAGGTGCTGAATATATCGTATCTGGTGGACGTGGACTTGGTGATGCTGCAAGCTTTAAAGTTATTGAAGACTTAGCAAATGCACTAGACGGAACTGTAGGTTCTTCACGTGCAGCTGTAGATGCTGGTTGGATTTCTCACTCTCACCAAGTTGGACAATCAGGTAAAACAGTTGGACCAAAAGTTTATATAGCTGTAGGTATTTCTGGAGCTATCCAACACTTGGCTGGTATTACATCAAGTGATACAATTATCGCCATCAACAAGGATCCAGATGCGCCAATATTTGAAGTTGCTGACTACGGTATAGTAGGGGACCTATTTGAAGTAGTTCCAAAATTAACTCAACTTATAAATGAAAGAAAAGGTAAATAGTTAGATTTACCATGTAAAGAAGCTGCTTAGAATTTGATAGTTTAAAAATAGACAACATCACATTATAAGCAGCTAATTTCTAAAGATTATTGACAAAAAAATATCATAAATATAATATGTATTAGCTATTTATTGCTAAATAGGAGGCATTATGGAATACAATACAATTAAGTACGAAGTTAATGGCTATGTTGGAAAACTTACAATCAACAGACCAAAGGCACTAAATGCTCTAAATTCAGAAGTTCTTAGCGAACTAAATAGAGCTTTGTGTGAGATTAAGGAAAACAAAGACCTTAGAGTATTAATAGTTACAGGCGAAGGCAGAAGCTTTGTAGCAGGAGCAGACATCAAAGAAATGTCAACCCTTTCTCCACTTGAAGGAAAAGCTTTTGGTAAGAAGGGACTTGCTGTATTTAGAAGATTAGAAAGCTTAGAAATCCCAACTATAGCTGCTGTTAACGGTTTCGCACTCGGTGGTGGATGCGAGCTTGCTATGAGCTGTGATTTTAGAATCGCAAGTGATAAGGCACTTTTCGGTCAACCAGAAACTGGCCTTGGAATTCTTCCAGGCTTCGGTGGAACTCAAAGACTTCAAAGACTTGTTGGTCAAGGCTATGCTAAATATCTAATTTATACTAGCACAAATATTAAGGCTGAAAAAGCTTTAGAAATCGGTCTAGTTCAAGAAGTAGTTCCTGCTGATCAATTAGAAGAAAGAGTTAATGAACTTGCAAATAAGGTTGCAAATAACGCACCAGTTGCAGTTAGACTAGCTAAAGAAGCTATCAATGTTGGTGGTCAAGTTGATATTGATTCAGCTATCAAAGTAGAAGAAAACTTATTTGGTCTATCATTTGCAACAGAAGATCAAAAAGAAGGCATGAAAGCATTCTTAAATAAAGAAAAAGCAGAGTTCAAAAATAAATAATCGCTTAATAAATAATTAATAATAAAAGGAGATATTATGAAAATTGGAGTAATCGGATCAGGTATAATGGGTGGCGGAATTGTTGAAGTAGCTGCAAAATTCCACGAAGTAGTAGTAAGAGATATCAAGGATGAATTCTTAGAAAAAGCAAAAGCAAGAATCGAAAAAGATTATGCTAAACAAGTTTCTAAAGAAAGAATGACAGAAGATGAAAAGAACAAAGCGATAGCTAACATTTCCTACACAACTGAAGTTAAAGATTTAGCTGACTGTGATGTAGTAATCGAAGCTGCTACAGAAAATCCAAAACTTAAAAAAGAAATATTTAAAGAACTAGACGCAGTAGTTAAAGAAGGTGCAATCCTTGCATCTAACACATCTTCTCTATCTATTACAGATATAGCTGCAAGCACAAAGAGAGCAGAAAATGTAATTGGTATGCACTTCTTCAATCCAGTACCAGTTATGAAACTTGTAGAAGTAATTAGAGGATTACACACAAGTGATGAAACCAACAACACTATCATAGAACTCGCTAAAGAATTTGGTAAAGACCCAATAGAAGTAAAAGAAGGTCCAGGATTTGTAGTAAATAGACTTCTTATCCCAATGATTAACGAAGGAATCGGAGTTTTAGCAGATGGACTTGCAAGCGTTGAAGATATCGACAAGGGAATGAAACTTGGTGCAAACCACCCAATGGGACCTCTTGCTTTAGGAGATCTTATAGGTCTTGATACTTGTCTTGCAATAATGGAAGTTCTTTATACAGAATTTGGCGATAGCAAATATAGACCAAGTCCATTACTAAAACAAATGGTAAGAGCAGGAGACCTCGGAAGAAAAACTGGTAAAGGTTTCTACGATTACAGCAAATAAATTTTAAATAGTTTTTAAAGATTAAAGAGAATATTAAGGAGATATTATGACAAGAAAAGTAGTTATAGCAAGTGCAGCAAGAACACCAGTAGGTGCTTATGGTGGAGCATTTAAAACAGTAACAGCTAGAGAATTAGGAGCAGTTGCAGCTAAAGCAGCTATCGAAAGAGCTGGAATTAAACCAGAAGATATTGATGAATCAATCCTTGGTTGCGTTCTTCAAGCAGGAAATGGACAAAATATAGCAAGACAAATAGCCCTAGATGCAGGTATTCCAATAGAAAAACCAGCAATGACCCTAAACATAGTTTGTGGTTCAGGCCTTAGATCAGTATCACTTGCAGCACAAATGATTATAGCAGGTGACTGTGATGTAGTTCTTGCAGGTGGTACAGAATCAATGTCTAACGCTCCATACCTATTAACAGATGAAAGATGGGGAGCTAGAATGGGAGATAAAAAAGTTGTCGATGAAATGATCAAAGACGGACTTTGGGATGCTTTCAACAACTATCACATGGGAGTCACTGCAGAAAATATAGCTGAAAAATTCGGTCTAACAAGACAAGAACAAGACGAACTTGCTGCAGGAAGCCAACAAAAAGCAGCAAAAGCTAGAGCAGAAGGAAGATTCAAAGACGAAATCGTTCCAGTAGAAGTTAAAGGTAGAAAAGGCAAAGTAACAGTTGTTGATACTGATGAATATATCAAAGAAGGTGTTACAACTGAAAGCATTTCAGGACTAAAACCAGCCTTCATCAAAGACGGTACAGTTACAGCAGCTAACGCATCAGGTATCAATGATGGTGCAGCTTGTCTTGTAGTAATGAGCGAAGAAAAAGCTAAAGAACTTGGCGTTAAACCACTTGCTACAATCGTAAGCTACGCAACAGAAGGTGTTGATCCAAAAATTATGGGTACAGGCCCAATCCCAACAGTAAGAAAAGCTCTAGAAAAAGCTAACTTAACTCTTGAAGATATCGACCTTATCGAAGCTAATGAAGCATTCGCAGCTCAAGCTTTATCAGTAATCAAAGAACTTGGACTAAATACTGACATAGTAAACGTAAATGGTGGAGCTATTGCAATAGGTCACCCAGTTGGAGCAAGCGGAGCTAGAATCCTTACAACACTTCTATACGAAATGCAAAAGAGAGACTCTAAGAAGGGTATCGCTACACTTTGTATAGGTGGTGGAATGGGAACAGCTGTAATAGTTGAAAGATAATTGAATATTATTAAGGGGTGTAGGTCTACACCCTTTTATTTTACTAGAAAACTAAAATTTCATTATAAATATTATCGTTAAAGAATAGTTTGCGAAAATTTGGGTATAATATATACTGAAAACGATTTAATAAATAAGGGGATAGAAATGGATTTTAACAAATTATATCAAGATAAATTAATAACAGCAAAAGAAGCTGCGGCGCTTGTTAAGGATGGCGACTGGGTAGAAATGGGTTGGGGAGCCCTAGTTCCAGTAGATTTCGATAAGGCTTTGGCAAGTAGAGTGGATGAACTTAAAGATGTAAAAATTAGATCAGGTGTTGTACCTTACAACCCATATGTTGGCCAAGCTGACAACACTGGCGAGCACTTTATCTATCATTCATGGCACTCAACTGGCCCTGAAAGAAATTTGATTAATAATAATAAATATGGGGCTTATTTCATTCCTATCAAATACTCAGAAGTGGAAAGATATATAGCAGAAAATGCTCCAAGAGCAGCAGTATCAGTTATCCAAGTTTCTCCAATGGATAAGCACGGTAACTTCAACTTTGGTCTTTCAGCATCCCATGCTATGACTTCTTTTGAAAACTCTGATAAGGTAGTTCTTGAGATTAACAAAAATGTACCAGTTGGTCTAGGTGGATTTAGAAACTACATCAACATCAAAGATGTAGACTATGTTTACGAATCAACTAACTACGATATGTTAACCCTACCTGCTGCAAAATTTGGTGAAGAAGAAATCAAGGTTGCAAAATACGTAGTTGATAATCTAAGGGATGGTGATACTATCCAATTAGGTATAGGTGGACTACCAAATGCCATAGGAAGCCAAATAGCAAAATCTGACCTAAAAGATTTAGGAGTTCACTCAGAAATGTATGTTGATAGCTTCATGGAAATGGCTAAGGCAGGAAGAATTACAGGTAAGAAAAAAGATATCAATCAAGGTAGACAAGTTTATGCTTTCGCAGTGGGAAGCCAAGAAATGTATGATTACATAGATGGTAACGAAGAATTGATGGCTTGCCCTGTATCATATGTAAACGATATTGATGTTATAGCTGCTCACAACAACTATGTATCAATAAATACAGTCCTAGAAGTCGACCTTTGGGGACAAATATCTGCCGAATCCGCAGGCCCAAGACATATTTCTGGAGCAGGTGGAGCACTAGACTTTGTCTTAGGTGCCTATAGATCTAAGGGCGGTAGATCATTTATTACTCTCAAATCTTCAAGAGTAAACAAAGAAGGAAAGAGAATTTCAAACATAGTTCCAACATTCAAACCAGGTACCCAAGCAACAGCAGTAAGAAGCAACACCCACTATATTGCAACTGAACAAGGGATAGTAAACTTCAAGGGCTTAACAACCTGGCAAGCAGCAGAAGCTCTAATAAGCCTAGCTCATCCAGACAATAGAGATGAACTAATCAAAGAAGCAGAAAAATTAGGCATCTGGAGAAAATCAAATAAGTAAAAAAGTAGCCTCGCTATTGCGAGGCTTTTAAAATATCCTTTATTGACTTATAAGCTTTTTTAAAAATCAGCTCTTTTTAGGGAGTTTATCCTTTGGTAAATCGGCCCTAGGAATAATTCTCCTTCTTTTTCTTCCATCAAATTTTCACAAAAAGTCATCATCCAAACTAGGACATATTTGGATAGGTAGAAGGCTTGGATACCATTAGCAAGTATTGACCTTCTGCCATTTATGACTATATCATTTCTAATTTCATTAAAATAATCTAGCAAGGCATCTCTACTTTTATCATCAACTATCAAATGCTCTATTAAATAAGCAAGAGCCAGGATATATTTGTCTAGCAAGGGATTTAGGGAAAATTCTATTTCTTGATTCTTATTTAGGTAAATATCCTCTTTGTTTTCTGCATTTTTATAAAAAGACCTGTAGTCATTTTCAGAAAAAGGAAAAAATTCGGGATAAAGGCCATAAGGGAAGTTAGAATGTTCTAAATTTTTTTTGAAAAATCCAAGTTCTTCCTCGGAAGAATCAAAAGAAGCTAGAAATATTGGTGAAAGTATGACTAGAAGCTTCAGTCTTTTGTTTTCATCATCATCCTTTATGATAAACTTAACTTCTTTAAGACACTCCCCCGAAAGCTCGTTTTCGCTTTTAGTTAATCTTTCTTCCAATTCTCCTGTAGTTTGATATTTAATTTCAACTTTTTTGTTAACGAGGACTTTAATCAATTTCATTTATAATATCGCCGTAGGCTCCCTTAGTAGCTCTTAGGAAATCATCAGGTTTAAGCCTTAGGCCATGGCCGATTTTTCCAGCTGATACTTTTATAATATCATGGTCTTTTGCCCTTATATCTAGAAAAACTGGATAATCTTTTTTCATAGCAAGGGCTGTAGTTGCACCTCTTTCGTAGCCTATAGTTTTTTTCAAATCCTTTAGGTGGAGCATACTCAAGCTTTTAACCTTGCATACTTTGCTGGCTTTTTTGAAATCAATAGTAGAAGCCGCTGGAACTACAAGGATAAAAACTTCTCCATCCTTACTAAGGGTTGCTAGAGTTTTATAGATTATATCAACATCCTCGTGAGTTTTCTCTGCAATATCAACTGCTGATGTAAATTCTCCATCTAAATCATAATCTACATGCTCATATTCAATATTTAAGTTATCCAAAATTCTCATTGCATTAGTTTTTATTTCTTTTTTCATACTACCTTCTTTCAATCATTCAATTTTATTATACGATAAATTATAATTTAACAAGAATGGGTATATAATAATTAGTAATAAGGGAGTCCTATATGAATGAAGAGATAATAGTAACTTATGTAGCAGAAAATTGCTATAGTCTAGAAATCGGAGACTATTTTTTAGTTTTCGATTATTATAATGGAATATTAAACATTCCGGATGATAAGAAGCTAGTTTTTTTTGCTACAAGTAAGAAAAAGGGCCACTATAGCCCAGAGATATTAAAACTATTTGATATGAACAATGTCAAATACCTGCTAGCAACAGATATAGCCTATGATAGTAGTGATGGAAAGGTTATATATCTAAAAAACAAGGAGCTTTCCATAGAAAGGCTAAAGGAATTATACAAGAAAAAGAATGTTACTTTTATAAAAGAATACAAAAATATAAAAGTAGCTAAGGACTTGGATGTATTTTCCTATGGGGAAAGTGATACAGGTCTAAGTCTTGTTATTAGGATTTATGACTTTCTAATATTCTATACTGGGGATAGTTTCTTTACTGAAGGGCAAAGGAGCTTAGAGGAAGTAAACAACTATCTATTTGATATTTATGAAGACTTTCTGGATGTAGATCTCTCATTTTTTCCTATAAAAACAGATTGGGGAGAAAAAATTTACGAGAGGGCTAGGGCCTTTACAGAAGTTTTAGATCCGCAAATACTTTTTCCCCTAAATGTTGGTGATGAGCTTGAAGACACTAGGGATTTTAAGAATTATCTAGGAAATTATGATACAGATGTTCGTTTTTTGATAGAGGATAATCAAGCCTTTGTGATAGATATGGATGAAGAATAAACATCTAGTAATTGAAACTAGATGGTGGTATAATTAAAAATGTTAAGGTGTTTATGGACGAAATTGAAAAAATAAAAAAAATAAACTTACCAAGCTGGGACGAGATTCCAAATGCTGGTTTATATATGACGGAAGTCATAAACTTTATTGAGAAAACTATCAAAGACCTCTTTATAGGGGAAGATAATCCTATATCTCCTGCTATGATTAATAATTACGTCAAACTATCTTACATAAAGGAACCTATTAACAAGAAGTATTATAGGGAACATATTGGACAGATTATCGTTATATTCGTCTACAAGCAAGTTCTTTCTATTGATTATATAGCCAAGGCTGTTAAGATAGAAGTTGAGTATTTTGAGGTTAAGGAAGTTTATGATGATTTTGTTGAGATTTTTTCTAGGTGTCGAGATTTCCTTTTTAAAGATAAAGATAGAACCCTCATCGATTTAAAATTTAAGGATAAACATGAAAAGGGGATGTATTTTTTAACTATTTCCTTGTTGAGTAATTTGTACACTAGAATAAGATTAGAAAAGCGATAGGAGAAATTATGGAAAAGATAGCAATAATGGTAGATTCAGCGGCGGACATTTCCCCATCTTTGGCGGAAGAAAAGGGCATATATTATATGCCTTTATATGTTAATATAAAGGATAAATTTTTAAAAGATAGGATAGATATAAGCCCAGAAGAATTCTATGCTTACATAAAAAGCGAAAATTATTTGCCAAAAACTAGTCTTCCAGCACCAGGGGATATAATGGCCTTGGTTGAAAAAATCAAGGATGATGGTTACGATAAGCTAATTATCATTTGTTTAGGAAGTAAGTTTTCTGGTACTTTTAATTTATGCGATATGCTAGAAGCAGAAGGCATAGAAACTTTTGCCTTTGATAGTAAAAACTTAACCCTAGCTGAGGGTATGCTTGCTCTTCATGCGAAAAAATTAGTGGATGAGGGTAAAAGTTTTGAAGAAATAAAGCTTTCTTTGGAGAAATTACGTGATAACGCTAGGGTGTTTTTCACCTTAGAAACTTTCAAATATATAATCGAAGGTGGTAGAGTTCCAAAGACTTTTGGTAAGATTTCAGATGCCTTATCTGTTAAACCAATCATAAGCGTTAGTCCAGAAAATGCCAAATTTAATCTGTTAAAGATTGTAAGGGGTGAGAAAAAAGTTTTTAAACAATTTTATAATATAGCCAAGGAAAACTTGGAAGGCGCCAAGGAATACTATTTCTTTATAGCTCATGGGGATAGCTTCGATATGGCGATGAAGCTTGAAGAGGTCTTAAAGGAGTTTATTGATGGTGCAAGTCTTTTCATAAAAGACCAAATTTCACCAACTCTCGGCGCAAATACAGGTCCTGGCTTACTCGGTTTTGGATTTTTGAAATTAGAATAATATGGAGAAAATTTCTCTGATGCATTAATATGACTTATTGAGGAGAGCTAAATGTTTAAGTCAAATAAAGATAATATTTTGGAAGAAATTGTAAAGAAAACGAAACTATACTTTTATAGATCGATATTTAAAAACTACGAAGGTCATAAATTTTCACTTACAATAGATGAGGGAATGATTTTAGAGATTATAGAATACTTGGATAAGCCAACTATAAATGACTTGGTAAACTTTCTTTGTATATCTCAACCCAATGTATCATATAAGATAAATATCTTGCAGAAAAAAGGCTATGTAGCAAAGACAAGGTCTGATACAGATGGAAGGCAAACCCATGTCAACCTAACAGATAAGTATTTCGTATATAGAGATAGAAAAAACAAGTTTACAGATAAGGTATTAAAGAGCGTAAGGGCAGATCTTACTAAAAAAGAAAGAGAGTACTTACACAAGAATCTCGACCTTATAAATGATCATTTGACTAAGGAGCTTAGAGATTTTTTGGTAAGTGATGATTGAGAATAATTTATAGTTGACAAAGCTTGGGAGTTGTGGTATTATCTATGACATAGACAACGAAGAAGTACCCAACTCACCTGCCGACTAGTGTTTTCAGGTTAATAATTTTTAATTAGAAGATTAATTATAAATTGGAACGGGTACTTTGTGCCCGCTTTTTTTATGTGAATACATGGAGGTATACTTATAAAAGATTTAAGAATAAATGAAGAGATTAGAGCGAAGCAAGTAAGACTGATTGACGAAAATGGAAATCAAGTTGGAATAGTGGACTACAATCAAGCCCTAGATATGGCTTATGATAAAAAGCTTGATCTAGTTTTGATGAGCCCAAATGCTAAGCCACCTGTTACCAGAATCATGGATTATGGTAAGTTCAAATATGATCAAGAGAAAAAAGAAAAAGAGAATAGAAAAAAACAAAAGAATATTCAACTTAAAGAAACAAGATTTTCTCTTAATATAGAAGATAATGATTTGCAAACCAAAGCAAATCAAAGCAAAAAATTCTTAAACAACGGGGATAAAGTAAAAGTTTCTATAAGATTCCGTGGAAGAGAGCTAGGTCGTAAGGAACCTGGCTATGAATTGATGGAAAAGTTTAAGCAAATGCTTGGAGATTCCTGCAAGCTTACAAAAAGCCCAAAGATGGAAGGAAGATCCCTAGTAATGTTCCTAGAACCTAATGATGAAAAAGGAGAGTAATATGGCAAATAAGAATAAAACAAGAAGAGCTGCAGTTAAAAGATTCAAAGTTACAGGCAGCGGAAAAATCATGAGAAGAAAAGCTTACAAGGGACACCTTACAGCTAAGAAATCACCAAATAGAAAAAGAAGACTAAGAAAAGCTACAATTGTTTCATCATCAGAGATGAAAAACGTTAGAAGCATGATCGGTGCATAGGAGGATATAGATGGCAAGAGTAAAAAGAGCAGTTAACGCTAAAAAAAGACACAAAAAAGTTTTAAAACAAGCAAAAGGATACTATGGTTCAAAAAGCCTTCTATTCAAAACAGCTAATCAAGCTGTAATGAAATCTCTAGCTTACGCTTTCATCGGAAGAAAACATAGAAAAAGAGACTTCAGAAGACTTTGGATTGCAAGAATCAATGCAGCAGCAAGACTTAATGGAACAAGCTATTCTAAACTTATGGGTGGCCTAAAGAAAGCAAACATCGAAATCAACAGAAAGATGCTTGCAGAGCTTGCTATTAACAACCCAGAAGAATTTGCTAAATTAGTAGAATTAGCTAAATAAAAAGCTAAATGATAATTAATTCGGTACAAAATCCAAAGTTTAAATTAATAAATAAACTTAGAAATAAAAAATATCGAGATAAGGAAGATTTATTCGTAATAGAATCTAAGAAATTAGTAGAAGAGGCCATTAAGTCATCTCTTGATATAGAATTTATCTTTATCAGAGAGGGCCTAGACCTCGCTTGTGATTTTCCCTTAGTGGTTTTTGACGAAAGTTTGTTTAATAAGCTAAGCGAATTAAAATCACCAGACGGTTTTGGAGCAGTTGTTAGGAAGAAAAAAGAAGAAGAAATCTCATCTAATAGAGTTCTTCTCCTAGACCATATCAATGACCCGGGCAATATGGGAACTATGATTAGGTCGGCTGAAGCCTTTGGCTTTAATGATATAATCCTAACAGAAGGATGCGTAGATATCTACAACGAAAAGTCCTTGAGGGCTTCTATGGGTTCTGTTTTTAGACTAAAGCTCGTAAAATTATCCAATGATGAAATAGTAAATCTTAAATCACGATATAAATTTTTAGCTAGTCATATGCAAGGCTGTGACGTCAGAAAGTATGATGCTTCTTTAGAAAATATTATCCTTGCTATTGGCAACGAAGCCAATGGTCTAAGCGATTTTTTAAGGTCTCTTACTGACTCGTTCGTTAAAATTACCATGCAAGGACAAATAGAGTCTTTGAATGCAGCCATAGCAGCTAGCATAATGATGAATACACTAGCTTGTGATTCGGAAAGACTTTAGTTATTCTTATACAGCAAATTAGGGATGTTGAGAGCCTTTTAAGTAACGACTAGAGATGTTCACCGATGAAGTTTGAGATGAAAATAGTAATCGATACGTTTAGACTTGCGTTAAAGTTTTGAGTGGATTTATTTTATAAATCAATTAAGGTGGTACCGCAGAAATATCTGTCCTTTTGAGGGCGGATTTTTTTATTTGGAGGAAAAATGGAAGAAAATTTAAAGAAAGTTTTAGAAACTTTCGCCCAAGAGATAGTAGATGCAAAGTCCCTAGATGACTTAGAAAAATTAAGAATCAAATACTTAGGAAAAAAAGGCGAGATAACAGACTTAAAGAAGTCAATAGCCAAACTTCCTAATGAAGAAAAACCAGAAGCTGGAAAATTAATCAACAAGACCAGCAAGGAAATAGAAGAAAAATTAGCAAGTAAAAATAAGGAAATTAACGAAAAACTCCTAAGTGAAAAAGTTAAGGCAGAAAAAATTGACGTAACTGCTCATTTCGATAAGTTCGAATCAGGTCATCTTGCAGTTATCAATCAAACCATGGAAGAATTAGAATCAATCTTCCAAAACATGGGCTTTGATGTAGTAGAAGGACCAGAAGTTGACACTGTAAAATATGTCTTCGATGATCTAAACTCACCAGAAGACCACCCAGCAAGGTCTACATCAGATACCTTCTACATCAACGATGAAGTCCTCCTTAGACCTCACACCTCAAGTATGCAAATTAGGGTTATGAATGAGGGAAAACTTCCAATCAAGATGGTTTCAGCAGGAAGAGTATTTAGAAATGACGAAGTAGATGCAACCCACTCACCAATGTTTCACCAATTAGAATGTTTGGTAGTTGATGAGAATGTTTCAATGGCTAATCTAAAGGCAACCCTTGAGACCTTTATAAAGGAAATGTTTGGTGATGAAATGAAACTAAGATATCGTCCTCACCACTTCCCATTTACAGAGCCTAGTCTAGAAGTAGATGTAACCTGCCCAACTTGTAAGGGAGAAGGATGTCCTGCTTGCGGAAATACCGGTTGGTCAATGGAGCTTTTAGGTGGTGGAATGGTTCATCCAAATGTCCTCGAAGCTTGTGGAATTGACAGTGAAAAATATACAGGCTTTGCCTTTGGACTAGGAGTCGATAGAATTGCCATGGTTAAATACGGACTTGATGATATAAGACTTCTTTACGATAATGACAAGAGATTTATAGAACAATTCTAGGAGGAAATATGTTAGTACCTTTAATATGGCAAAAAGATTATGTAAAAATTGATAAAGACCTTAAAACTATAACAGATAGATTATCAGAAACTGGCTCTCACGTTGAGGAAGTTACAATCCACACTAGTAAGCTTGATGGAGTCCTTATTGGTCACGTTATCGATCAAAAAAAGCATCCAGAAGCTGATAGGCTACAAGTTTTGACTATAGATGTAGGCAAAGATAAGCCGATAACCATAATAACTAATGCAAAAAACACCCAAAAGGGCGATTATCTACCAGTAATTACATCAGGCACAAAATTAGACGATGGAACTATCATAGAAGATCACGACTTTTTTGGAATTGTATCTGAAGGTATGCTTACAGCCTATAGCGAACTAGGCTATGATGATTCAGTTATCCCAAAAGATCTTAGGGAGGGAGTAATTGTACTTGAAGGTGAATATGAAGCAGGTAGTCTTTTAAGTGATGCCATATTCTCAAATACTCCAGTTATTGAATATGAAATTACGCCAAATAGAGCCGATTGTCTTTCTATTATAGGAATGGCAAGGGAGTCTGCTGCAAGTTTTGGAGAAAAAATCACCTATCCAAGCCTAGACTTTTGCGCTAATGATGAGGACATTAAAGATTATTCAAAGGGCATAGAAATTTTAAGCAAATCTTGCAAGCGCTTTGTGGCAAGAGTTGTCAAAAATGTCAAGATAGGAAAATCTCCTCAATGGCTACAAAACTACCTAATGCTTGCTGGTATGAGACCAATCAATAACATAGTGGATATTACAAACTTCGTAATGCTAGAAACTGGTCAACCCCTCCACGCTTACGACCTAGACAAGTTAGCCGATAAAAAAATTATAGTTAGAGATGCAAAAGAAGGCGAGATCCTAAAGACCCTAGATGGGGTAGATAGAAAATTAGATTCCTCAATGCTTGTTATAGCTGATGGCAAGGAAGCTATAGGTCTTGCTGGTATAATGGGTGGTATGGATTCAGAGGTAACAGATGATACTCAAAATATCCTTCTTGAAGTTGCAAACTTCGATGCTTCAAATATTAGAAAGTCATCTAAGACTCTAGGCCTTAGAAGTGAAGCAAGTTCTAGGTTTGAAAAAGGCATTTCTGTTGAAATGGCAGACTTTGCTTCAAAAAGAGCAATGAAGTTAATTTGTGATTTAGGAATTGGAGAAGTAGTTGGAGGTTCTTTCGACTTAGGAGAAAAGAAAGAGAAGGAAAAAACTGTAGATCTAAGACTAAAGAGACTAAGGATGCTTACAGGAGTTGACTTTAATCTAGATACAGCCATTAGAAATCTAGAGTTATTAGAATTTGAGGTGGAAAAACTCGATGATGAAACTCTTAGGGTAAGGGTTCCTTATTTTAGAAGCGATATAGATATTGAAGCTGACCTAATCGAAGAAGTTGTAAGGCTTTACGGCATGGGTAATATCGAAAGTGCTCCTCTAGTTTCATCCCTAAAAAGAGGAGAAAGATCTAAGAGAAGACTATTAAGAGATGACCTCAGCCAAAAACTTGTTGGTCAAAAATTCTCAGAACTTGCAACCTATTCTTTCATCTCTCCAAAAGAATATGATAGGCTTGGCATTGATGAGTCTTCACCACTTAGAAATTATATTAAGCTAATCAATCCGCTGGGAGAAGATTATTCAGTAATGAGGACTAGTCAAATTCCTTCCATGCTAGATGTAATCGCCAAAAATATCAAATATGGTCAAAAGGACATGAGATTTTTCGAACTCGATAGGACTTTCGAAAAGACCTCCGACCTTCTTCCAAAAGAAAATATAACCCTCACCATGGGACTTTATGGAAATTATTCCTTCTATGACCTAAAGGATTTCTTCACAGAAGTTATGGCTGGTGTAGGCTTTGAAGGCTTTAATTACAAGGCTAATGAAAATACTTACGCTTTCCATAGGGGAAGATGTGCTGATATCTACTTTGATGGTGAAAAAATCGGTATAATGGGTGAGATTTCTTACGAAGTAAGAGATGAGTATGATATAGATAAGGGTGCTCTAATTCTTGAAATCAATCTTGCAAAGATTGAAGATAAAAGAGTAGTCGAAAGAAAGTATAAGGCTATAGGCAAATTCCCAGCCATAGAAAGGGATTATTCTTTCGTATGCGATAGGAATTTGGAAGCAGAGCTTATAGAAAATACTATCAGGGAAAATGGCCAAGGTCTTGTAGCTAAGATTAGCTTGTTTGATATCTATACAGGTGAGCACATAGAAGAAGATAAGAAGTCAATCTCCTACAAGGTCCTATATAGGGCAAATGACAGGACACTCAAGGATAAAGATATAGGAAAAATTGAAAAGAAGATACTAGAAGAACTAGAAAAAGAAGAAATAGTTTTACGAAGTTAGGAGTGAAATTTGAGCGAATATAAGGTTGATGTCAAAATAGCAGGCAAGACTTATACCCTTGTTACTGACGAAGCGAAGGATAATATAAAAGATATAGCAGAAATATTTGATGGGAAAATACAAGAAGTAAAATCTAACAGGCTTACTTTTGATAGGCAACTAGTATTGGCTGGATTAAATATCACAGATGATTTCTATAAGCTTTCGAAACAGTACGATAGCCTAAAAGAAAAAAGCGAAGAGCCTTGCAAGTACTATCCAACTATCAAAGAAGAAGTGGAAAAATTGAAAGAAGAAAATAAGAAGCTTTTAGATGAAAATGAGAAGAACACTAAAGCTATGTCAGATTTAAAAATTGAAAATACTAAGCTAGGGCACAGCCTAAATAAGTATAGAAATTCAAGAGAAACAATCGAAAAACTCAAAAATGAAGTAAAAAGGCTCCAAGTAGAGGTGATGGACCTAAGTAAAGAAAATGATATGTTGAAAGGAAAGCTTTAATGGCTAAAACTGAAATCCTAGCCCCTGTTGGCAATGCCGATATGCTTTATGCAGGTCTTGCAGGAGGGGCTGATAGCTTCTACTTGGCAGTTGATGATTTCGGAGCTCGTGCCTATGCAAAAAATTTCGATATAGAAAATGTTGGATTCTTTATAGATCTGATCCATCTTTTTGGCAAAAAAGTTTTTATCGCCATGAACATCCTAATTAAGGATGAGGAGTTGGAAAAAGCTATTAGCTACGCCCAAAGGCTTTATCAATTGGGGGTAGATGGCCTTATTATCCAAGACCTAGGCTTATTTACCATTCTGAAGGATAAGCTAAGGGGTATGGACCTTCATGCTTCAACTCAGATGGCTGTAAGAGATTATCATGGAGCCAAGGCTCTGATGGACTTGGGTTTTGATAGGGTTGTTATAGCAAGGGAAACTCCTATCGAAGAGTTGAGAAAAATTGCAAAGTTAGATGTAGAAAAGGAAGTCTTCGTCCATGGGTCACTTTGTGTATCCTATTCAGGTGAGTGCTTGATGAGTTCATACTTCGGTGCTCGTTCAGCCAATAGGGGTAGGTGTGCAGGTATTTGCAGGCAGAAATATGAGCTTGTTTCCGACGGGAAGGTTCTTTCTAAGGATTACTTCCTAAATATGAAAGACCTAAATGTAATTGACAGGCTAGATGAACTTCTAGAGCTTGGTATAGACTGCCTAAAAATCGAAGGAAGAATGAAGACTAGCGAATATGTCTTTACTTCTGTTAAAGCCTATAGGGATAAAATTGATAAGGGCTCCTATGATAAAAATAAACTTAGGGATATTTCTAACAGGGGCTACACTCAAGGTTTTATCTTCCATCAAAACAAGGCCTATATAAACCTAGAAAAGGATAATAAGCACAGGCCTGTAGGTAAGGTTTGTGAAGAAAATAATAAAAAATATTTTATAAACAATTCTGACCTCCTCCTTGGAGATAACCTCCAAGTAGAAACCATAAGGGGAAAGAAACTTCCCCTTACAACAACTAGGTCTTATAAGAAAAACTCCAAGATTTACCTAGATAAGTACAAGGATGCAAGAGTTGGTTCGGATATCCTCATGCTTTCATCAAGAAGCCTAGAAGAAAAAATGAATGAGGCCTTGGTCTCCTACAAAAATCTTCCCATAGACATCAAATTTACAGGAAAAATCGGCAAAAAGCCTAGGATAGACCTAAGCCATGAGTCTTGGCATATTTCTTATGAATTAGATGAAAAAATTGCTAAGGCTAAAAATATTTCTCTAAGTGAGGATGATATTAGACAAAATCTTTCTAAGTTTGGTGATGAAATCTATGAGCCTAGAAAGATTGAAATAGAAATGGATCCTCAGATTTTTATTAGAAAAAAGGATATCAATGAGCTTAGACGCCAGGGGATTAATCATCTCAAGGAAGAAATTCTCAAAACTTACCACAGAGCTGATATAAAAATCGATCTTAAAGCTTTCCCTAAGATGAAAAAGAAAAAGCGAGAAATAAATATAGAAGTAAAAGGAGAGGTCGACCCAAAAAGGCTTAGGGATTTCGATGATATTTATATAGAAGAATACAAGAAAGACTACCAGGGCCTAAGTCTCTATCTAAATCTCAACTCTCACAAGGACTACGATATAGATGAGCTTATCAAAAATATCAAGGATAAGTCTATCAAGGGAGTTATCTTTAACAATTATAGAGACTTAGCCTTTATTGATAAATTCAGGGAAAATGGCATAGCTATTAGGATAGGAAGATACTTAAATGTCTTTAATAGGGCGACTTTTGCCTTCTACAATAAATTTGCTGAGATGATTAGCTCATCTGTTGAGGCTGATTTTGATTCAATAAATAGTAATGGCAAATACTTCCCGATAGAAGCCCTTGCTTATGGGAGAATTGAGCTTATGAATATGCGTCATTGCCCTTTTTCTGCCCTTAAATCCTGCTCTCTTAAAGGATGTGAGACTTGCAAGTTTAGGGATGGGGAAATGGTAAATGATAATTCTACAAGCCTCCTTGTTAGAAGGAGAAATAATCTTTCAGTAATTTATCCTAAATACGCAAGCAAGGTAGATTTTAAGAAATTTGATCCGGAAATTTCTCTCTTGCTTTCAGTTTTTTCTGATAGGGATTTGGATAGTTATTACAAAAATAAGTCTTTCGATAATATAAATTATGATAGAGGTGTTATTTAATGCAAGAAAAAAGCTTAACAGTTTTAGAATATGAAAAAATCCTGGAAAGATTGGCAGCTTGTGCTAGGTCTAGCCTTGTAAAAGAAGAAATTCTAAAGCTTAGACCCTACGAAGATCCTACTTATATAAGAGAAGAGCTAACTTATGCTTCTTCCATGCTAGAGCTTGTTCGAAAAAATGGAAATATTGACCTTTTCGGTCTCTATGACCTTAGAGAGATAGTTGCCTATATCAGAAAAAATGGAATACTCGAAGCAAAAGACTTACTAAAAATTTTAGACCTGCTTAGGGTTTCTGATTATCTGAAAGACTATGGGTCAAACATAGAAGATCCCCTTATGGCTGATATTTTCGACCGAATTTCAAGTAATGATTTTCTAAAAAATGAAATAGACAGGTCAATAATCAATGAAGAGGAAATATCAGACAATGCATCAGCTACTTTAAGAAATATAAGACGTCAAAAGCAAAGAAAAGAAGGCGATATAAGAAATAAACTCAATTCTTATATAACAAATTCTAAATACGCCGATGCCCTCCAAGATAACGTAGTTTCTGTGAGAGATGGCAGATACGTCGTTCCAGTAAAGACCAACAAGAGAGCTGTAATCGGAGGAATTGTCCATGATAAGTCAGCTTCTGGCAACACCTTATTTATTGAACCTGCTGCCATAGTCGAGCTTAATAACCAACTAAGAGATTTGGAAATTAAGGAAGAAGATGAAATCAGAAAAATCTTAGATAGATTATCAAGAATCGCCCAAGCTTTTGATGTGGAGCTTTTAGAAAATCAGAAACTAATAGCAAGGATTGATTTTTTGCAAGCCAAGGCAAGATTTGCCCTTGAAAATGAATACAGCCTACCTATTATTAGCGACGAGAAAATTCTAGACCTTAAAGAAGCGAGACACCCACTTTTAACAGGCAGAGTCGTTCCTATTGATGTAAGAATCGGAGGGGACTATAGAACTCTTATTATTACAGGTCCTAACACTGGAGGAAAGACTGTAAGTCTAAAAACGGTAGGTCTTATAAGCGCTATGGCTCAGACAGGTCTATTTATTCCAGCCATGGAGGGAAGTAAACTTTGTATCTTCGATGATATTTTCTTAGATATAGGAGATACCCAATCAATAGAGATGAGTCTATCTACATTTTCTGCATCCCTCACTAATATAGTTAAGATAATAAAGGAAGCTACAAAAGACTCCTTGGTCTTACTTGATGAAATAGGTTCGGGTACAGATCCTGTAGAAGGGGCAGCCCTTGCTATTTCTATCCTAGACTTCCTAACTGAAAAGAAGGTCATGACTTTTGCCACAACCCATTATAGCGAATTAAAATATTATGCAGTTGAGACAGAAGCTGTTATGAATGCTTCGGTAGAATTTGATGTCGATAGCCTATCACCAACCTATAAGCTTGAGATAGGAACTCCTGGTAAGTCCAATGCCTTTGAGATTTCCAAAAGACTTGGCCTACCCCTTCAAATACTAAAAAAAGCCAAGAGCCTTATTGGCGAAGATACTAGAAATATAAACAAGATTTTGGCAGAAATCGAAATAGACAAGAAAAAAATCGAAGATAAGAATAGACAAATTGACGAATACAAGAAAGAGATAGCCAGCATTAGAAACGAGCTTAAAGAAAAATCGAAAAAGCTTGATAAAAAAGAAGAAGATATAATTAGAAAAGCTGAAGATAAGGCTAATGCTATCCTAGATAAGGCCAACAAGAAAAGTCAGGAGATGCTCAAGGAGGCCAAGAAATCAAGAAATGCCAATACTTCCGATATTGATAGGTCATTAAATAAGATTAGAAACAAATACAAGGAAGGTCGTATCGAAAGAGAGGGAGCATCTCTAAAGACTAAACTATCAAAAAATGCTCCTGATAAGCTAAAACTAGGAGATTTTGTCTTGATAGCTGGTCTTAATGAGAAGGCAGAGGTAATAGGCCTACCTGACAAAAATGGAAATATCAAAGTTCAGATGGGGATTCTCAAAATGGATTCTAACATCAAGAATGTAACAAAGATAAAAGGCGACAATCAAACAGAAAAAAAAATCACGAAAGTGTATAATACTAAAAAAGCCATGCACATATCTCCAAGCCTAGACCTTAGGGGTCAAAGATATGACGAGGCTATGAGAAATCTAGATAAGTACCTTGATGATGCCATGCTTGCTGGTCTTTCGAAGGCCAAAATCATCCATGGAAAAGGAACTGGCGCCTTGATAAAGGGTGTAGGAGAAATTCTAGAAGGTGATAAGAGAATACAAGACTTCAGATTCGGCGATGACAAGGAAGGCGGATATGGAGTTACTATAGTAACATTTGGATAGAGAGGCAAAATGACTGATTTTAAAGAAAATATTGCAAAAGAATTAGAAAAAAAGGACATAGGTTTAACTTTTGATGAAATCTATAAGCTAATAGAAATACCACCCCAAGACAACATGGGAGATTATTCCTTCCCATGCTTTAGCCTTGCTAGGACTATGAGAAAAAATCCAGCTATAATAGCTGAAGAGTTGGCAAGCTCCTTGGACCTTAAAGCTTTTGAAAAAATAGAAAACCTAAATGCCTATGTAAATTTCTATGTAGACAGAAAAATGTTTGAAGAAGAAACTCTAAATGAAATAATAGAAAAAAAAGAAAAGTACGCAAGCTCTGATATAGGCAAGGGCAAAAATATAGTAGTTGAGTTTTCCTCTGTAAATATAGCTAAACCCTTCCACATTGGTCATATCAGATCAACTGTTATAGGAGATGCCTTAAGAAATATCCACAAATTCTTAGGATACAATACAATTGCAAGTAACTATATAGGAGATTATGGAACCCAATTTGGAACTATGATTAAAGCCTACAAGCTCTGGGGAGATGATGATAAACTAAGAAAAAGCCCAATAAAAGAGCTCCTAAATCTTTATGTAAGATACAACACAGAGGCTGAAAATGACGAAAAAATGAAGGAAGATGCGAGATTAGAATTTAAAAATCTCGAAGATGGACAAGAAGAAGCGGTAAGACTTTGGTCATGGTTTAAGGAAATTTCCTTCAAGGAATTTGATAGGGTCTACAAGATGCTCGACATAGACTTCGACAATTACAATGGAGAAGCCTATCACTCAGAGTTTATTCCTAAAGTAATAGAAGAATTGAAGGAGAAGGACTTGCTAGTGGAATCAGATGGGGCTTTAATAGTCGACCTTTCTGAATTTGACCTACCACCTTCAATAGTTATCAAATCCAATGGCTCATCAGCCTATATAACAAGAGATATAGCTACAGCTATAAATAGGAAAAAAGTCTATGATTTTGACAAAAATCTCTATGTTGTAGCGACTCAACAAAACCTACACTTCGACCAACTATTCGCTATCCTAAAACTAATGGGATACGACTTCTACAAAGATTGTAAACACGTATCTTTTGGCATGGTAAGCCTAAAAGATCAAACCCTATCAACAAGAAAGGGTCAGGTAGTTTTCCTTGAAGATGTGCTAAACAAGGCAATAGAAAAAACTAAAGAAGTCATGGAAAGTCGTCATACAGAAATTGAAGATATAGAAGAAACAGCAAAGATTGTTGGAATTGGCGCAGTGAAATTCCAAGAACTTTACAACAACAGAATTAAGGATTATGTCTTCGATTGGGACGAGGTCCTAAACTTTGATGGAGAAACAGGCCCTTACATTCAATATACTTACGCAAGGGCTAAGTCAGTCCTAAGGAAGGCTGGATTTGAAAAAGCAGAGAAGATGAACTTTACTAAGATTACTAGCGATGAAGAATTTGCCCTAGTAAAATCTCTAGCAAATTTCAAGGATATAGTAATCAAAGCTTGCGAAAAATATGAGCCATCCCTAATTACAAGACACTTAACTGAAATTGCCAAAAACTTCAACAAATTCTACAATACTTGTCAAGTAAATGTTGAAGATAAAGAAGTCAAGGAAGAAAGACTTGCCTTAACTTATGCTAGTTCACTAGTAATTAAAATAGGTCTAGGTCTATTGGGAATAAAGACCGTGGAGAAAATGTAATGAAAGATAGGATAACAGACTTCATCCAAGTTTCCTCATATGCTTTTAGAAATACCTTCTCGAAGATAAGGAAACTTTACCTAGCCTTTATTTTCATCTTCATAAGAACATTTTTGGACGTAAAAAATATAATCGGCCTAGTAGGTGGTGGAAGCTTTGTAGGATTACTTAATTACATCATAGATGTATTAATCCTTTGCTATATAGCCCAAGCCCTAAGATCTGTTGTAGTCTATGGCAACCCTGGTAAGAAATCAATAGGAAACTCAATTAGCATATTCTTTCAACCCTTGATAAGTGCTTTGTTTTACCTATATATAGTAAAACTTGGAGTAAACCTACTAACTATGGGGGCAAATCCTAGGGGAGAGATGCTAGTTTTCTTTATAGTAAAAGTTTTAAGCTCACCAATCTTAGAAGAAGTCTATATCAACAACAAGACAGGACTAGAAGCCTTAAAATCATCAGTAAAATTCGTCCTAGATAACCCTCTAACCTATGGAATATACGCTATAATTTTCATAGGCATAGAAAGCTATCTTGGCCTAAAACTTGGAGCCAATACAATAATAGGCATAAGAAATCTATATATAAGCCTAATATTAGCTCTAATTCATACATTCTTCTCAGTCTTTAGGGGCCATCTTTTTAAATATATAGACGAGCATCCATATAGGCAAAGAAAATTTATGAGAGGATAAAAAATTGAACTTAGATAATTACTTTAGAAAATTTGTCGACAAACTTGGCTATATCGAACTAAAAGAATCAGCAAGTTATGAACTACTAAAAGAAATACCCCTACCAATATATCTAAAAGACATGAAAGAGGGAGTTCAAAGTGGGGATATGGAAAATAAAATCAACCTTGATATAATTCTTGAAGGAATGCTTATAAATATAGGATCTGACCAAGACTTTCTCCACAACTACGAATATATCAACGTACTAAATCATTATCTCAAAGATATAACCGCCTTTAGTGCAGACCGTGCAATAAAAGCAATGGATGATGATAGAGACAAGGCTCTCTTACTATTAAGGGCAGGTTACATCCTCAACCCCTTGGATGAATTTAACTCTTATAACTATGCAAGGCTCTTATGGCCAAAAGCCTATGACGATAATATAAAAGAAAAAGATGATTTTGTAAAAGAAGCCTTGAGAATCCTCCAAGAAATAATTGAAAAAAATGAGAACTTTGCTATAAGTTACTACGAATTAGCAAACATCTACGCAAATCTTGGCGAATATCTCAAAGCCAGAAATTACTATAACCAGGCCTTGGCGAAAACTGACTCAGAAATAGCTAAAGAAGAAGTAAGAGATAAGCTAAGAGAAATAAATGACAATGCAGATATAGAAGAAGCTCTCTACTATATAGGAAAAAGCAACTACAATCAAGCAATAATAAAACTTACAGAAATTCTTTCTAAACACAAGAGGGCAGATGCCTATTATTATCTTGCAGTAGCCTATCAAAATATAAATCAATACGAAAACTCCATCCTGGCCTTCCAAAATGCCTTAAATGAAGGAGGAGAATTTAGACAATTATACAATGACTACGCTATAAGTCTATACCTAAACAAAGATATAGAAAAAGCCTTGATAATAATAGGAGAAGGATTAAAAAAATTTCCAGAAGACCCAAGGCTATCCTACAATAAAATACAAATAAATCTAAGCCTTGGTAATATAAGAGAAGCTAAAAAAGACATAGATAAATTACTAAGCTTTGATGATCTCACAGAAGAAATAGTAAACAATCTCAATATCTTGAAAAATCAATTCAATATTTAATTCCACAAAAGGTGATGTTGCAGAATAGGTAAATCTATTCTGCTCATCACTTTTTTTCTG
>NZ_CAMUDP010000020.1:0-37414 GCF_947087635.1 Anaerococcus tetradius | reverse complement strand
GGGATAGAGAACAAAATGTAGTATTAATTACTACGACTATAATATACGAGGAGGATTAAATGACAGAGCAATTAAAACTAGAAGTAAGAAACAAAAAACTAATAGAAAATGAAGGCTTTAAGTTTAAAGACCTAAATGGAAATGGCTCTCTTGACCCTTATGAGGACTGGCGTCTACCATCAAGCGTTCGTGCGAAGGACCTTGCCTATAGGATGACTATAGAAGAGCTTGCCGGAAATATGATGATTAAGTCCCAAAGAATGGGTCTTAGCCAAGAAGATAAGGCGAAAACAAGCCATGATGGTCTTCTTGATGAAGAAGTTTATGAAGATACAAATATTTTTATAGGTCAAATAAACCACGGTTCAACAGGTCATATTCTTGATAAAAACCTTCGCCACTTTATTCTAAGAGATAACTTCTCAGAAGATGAAATTGCTAAATGGGCAAATGCTATGAATGAAGTTGCCGAAAGCTCTAGACTGGGCATACCTGTAATAATCGCTTCAAACTCAAGAAATGAAAATGCAGAAAGAACCTTCGGTATGAACGATGCAGTAGGAGTATTTACAACCTATCCATCAACCCTAGGTCTTGCCGCAGCCTATCTTGGAGATAGGGCAAGAAACTTCCACCCATATGGGGATTATGAATACTCAATCTTCAAGGAATTTGGACAAATCGCAAGAGATGAGTGGAAATATTCAGGACTTAGAAAAGGCTATATGTACATGATCGACACAGCCACAGACCCTAGATGGCAAAGATTTTATGGAACACTTGGAGAAGATGTAGAATTAATTACCAAGGCTTGTGAAGACTTAATAGAAGCCTTCCAAGGAGAAGAATTAAATAGCGAATCAGTAGCCCTTACCATGAAACACTTTCCAGGTGGTGGAGCTAGGGAAAACGGCTTTGACCCTCACTACAAGGAAGGAAAATTCAATGTCTATGCTACAGCTGGTTCATTAGAAAAATACCATCTTCCACCATTTAAGAGAGCTGCAGAGAAAAAAGTTTCATCAATCATGCCTTACTACTCAATACCTTCCCATGACAAATCAGCCGTTCAAAACTATAAGGGAGAAAAAATTCCTTTCGAGCCAGTTGGCTTTGCCTTTAACCAATACTTTATCCAAAATATCCTAAGAGGGGATATGGGCTTTAAGGGCTACATCAACTCAGACTCAGGCATCCTCGATAACATGGCTTGGGGCATGATGCACCTAGAAAAGCAAGATCGTGCAGCCTGTGCCATAAACAACGGAGTTGACCTAATCTCAGATACTAACGAAGTTGAATGGATAATTAAGGCCTATGAAGAAGGTAAAATTAGTCGTGAGAGATTAATCGAAGCAAATATTAGACTTCTTACAGAAATGTTCGATCTAGGCTTATTCGATGACAAAACCTATGTAGACCCACAAAGGGCAAAAGACTTCGTAGCTAATGAAGAAAACAAGAAAAAAGCTTATTCAGCCCACCTTAGATCAGTAGTTCTCCTAAAAAATAAAGAAAATTGCCTACCTATGGCTGATAAGGCAAAAGTTTATGTTGGCTATCTCCACAAGGAAGCCGATAAGGCTGAAACCTTTAGAAAAGAAGCAATAGAAGAACTAAAAAATAGGGATGATATAAAAATAGTAGGAGACATAAATGACGCTGATTATATTTATGTTCAAATCACACCAAAATCAGGTAACTATTTTACAGCAACACCTGGCTTACTAGAACTTGACCTTTGTGAAAACAAAACTAACAAGGCTATGGATGGAAGTGAATACACTGAAACAACAGTAGCTAATATTGATAAACTTGACGAATATAGGAAAATTGCCGACAAAAATGGAGCAAAACTAATAGTTACAGTAAACTCAAACATGCCTTGGCTATTAGAAAAAGCAGAAGTGAAGGCTGACGCTCTCCTAGCCCACTTTGAGACTTTTACACCCGCCCAAATGGATGTCCTAACAGGAAAATTCGCCCCAACAGGCAAACTTCCATTCACCTTCCCTAAGTCAGAAGAAGCTATAGCTGTGGATGAAGAAGGAATCTGCGTAAGCCCTAACGATGTTCCAGGCTATGACAAAGAAAAATATATGCCAGAAGGCATGACCTATGCCTACAAGGATGAATGTGGCAATGAATATAAACTAGGCTTTGGCTTAACTTACTAAGATAGGTTATAAATGATTAATGATGGTGATAGCTTAAAATCCTAATTCTATCTATCACCATCATTTTTTTTTGCTCAATATATAATCTTGTAGTATTTTATATGAGAAATTATATTATCAAGAAAGGTAGTTTATGTTTAAAGCTCTAATAAAAAAAATTCCTGCAGCTAATATGATGGTTCCCTTGATACTTGCAGGTCTTATCAATACTCTTTTGCCTAGCCTTTTGCACTTTGGTGTTTTTACTGAGGCTCTTTTTACGAGTGCCGGGATGAAGACTCTTATGGGAATAAATTTGATTGCTGCGGGTAGTCAGATTCATTTTTCTAATATCTTTGAAATATTTAAGAGATTTTCTGTTATAGCTATAGCTCGTCTAGGTGCAGGACTACTTATTATTTTTCTTGTAGCTTCCTTTTTTGGCAGAGATGGAATATTTGGTATATCCATACTTGCCTTGGTTTGCGCTAGTCTTAACCATAATAATTCTGTTTTTATCACCCTAAATATCGACTACGGAGATGATTTGGATCAGGGTCTTGCTGGTATTACTAGTTTGATTACAGGTCCCATGCTTGCTATGCTAGTTTTAGGTATGTCAGGGATTGCGAACATTCCTCTAAGGGCTATGGCAGATTCTCTAATGCCTGTAATAATTGGGATACTTATAGGCAATATTGATAAGGATTTTGCTAAGATTTTGAAATTATCACAGAAGGTCATAATTCCCTTTTTGGGTTTTACCATGGGTTCTTCAATTAATTTTAAAGATATATTTAGGGCTGGATTTTCAGGACTAATACTTGCCTTCATAGTGATTTTTATTATTGGTTCTATTACCCTTCTTGCAGATATTTATATTAACAAAAGACCAGGCCATGCCGCTTGGGCTATATCTACAACTGGAGCTAACGCTGTTGCTGTGCCTCAAATAATTGCAGAAATTGATCCGTCTTATCTTCCCCTTGTTGGTCTTGCTACTGCCCAAGTAGCTGCTTCAGCGGTCATTACTATTATTCTTACACCTTTGATTACTGCCCTTTGGGCTAAGTCAAAAAACAATAGGGCCTAGAAGCCTTAAAAGTCTGCAACTTATAAAATAATTTGAATTTTTATAGAAAAATATTTGACAAATTAAAGTGATGGTCTTATAATATAGCTAACAATAGTTATTAAAAATTACGAAAAAAAGAGTAGGCTTATGGACAAGCACAGAGAGTTGGTCTTAGGTGGAATCCAATCTTAGAAGTAAGTTCGAAAATCATTTTTCTTTTGCACGTCTGAAGAAAGTAAGATGTGTCGCCATGGTTGGCGTTATCAAAACCCAGCATTGTTAGATGCTTGAGAGCTTATATTTATATAAGAATAAAGGTGGTAACGCGGAATATTTCGTCCTTTGTCTAATGTTTAGACAAGGGACTTTTTTGATGGATAAATATTGTTAATAAATTTTTGGAGGAAATAATGAAAAAATTATCTAGAAGTCAATTTTTACAAGTTAGTATAATGTTATTCGGTCTGTTCTTTGGAGCAGGAAATTTAATTTTCCCACCTCTTTTAGGAAATATGGCAGGAAAAGCAACCTTTGTTGCTCTATTGGCCTTTTGCGTTACTGCTGTAGTATTTCCAGTTTTGGGATCAATAGTAGTAGGAAAAACTAATGGCTTATCAAATCTAGCCAACAGGGTGAACCCTGCCTTTGCTTTAGTTTTCACAACAGCAATATATTTATCAATAGGACCTGGACTTGGCATACCAAGAGCAGGATCAGTTCCTTTCGAGATGGCTATAGCACCATATATACCAGCATCTTTCAACATGAGCCTAGCTAGGCTTGTTTATACTTTTGTATTTTTTGCCTTAGCCCTTGCTATATGCTTAAAGCCTAGCAAGCTTGTCGAAAGAGTAGGAAAATTTCTTACACCAGCCCTCTTATTATTGATAGCCTTCATGTTCTTTAAGGTTATAAGTATGGATAAAAGCGTAGCAGCTCCTACAGGAGATTATTTAAAGGCTCCTCTTATCAAAGGATTCTTGGCAGGATATGAAACAATGGATGCAGTTGCAGCCCTTAACTTTGGTTTTGTTATAGCACAAGCTATAAGAAGATTTGGGGTTAATGATGAGAAAGAAGTTACAAGATATGAGATAAAAGCAGGTCTTCTTGCAGGATTTGTCCTCTTTGTAGTATATGCTATGCTTGCAAGTATAGGTATGGTAGGAAGTGCTAAGTTCGTTGGCCTCGAAAATGGTGCCCAAGTTCTTGCTGAATCTATAAAACTTGCCCTTGGTAATTTTGGTTTAGTTTTATTAGCCTTTATCTTTACCCTAGCTTGCCTAACAACTTGCGTTGGACTTATAAGCAGTGGTGGAGAATATTTTGAGAAATTATTCAACAATAGACTATCCTACAAGTCTTGGGTATGTATATGGACTCTATTCTCATTTATAATGGCAAACTTTGGTCTAAATAAGCTCTTGGAAATATCAGTACCACTCCTACAAATAATCTATCCAGTAGCCCTTGTACTAATAGTAATGGGTATAAGCCAAAGCTTCCTAAACTTCAGCAAACTCTCTTACATTTTTGCTGCAGCAGTTTCAGTTGGCCTACCTTTAATAGAAGTATTGGATAAAACCTTTAAACTACACCTTGGTTTTGTAACAAGTTTAGTAAAGGCCCTACCAATGTATAAAGAAGGTCTATCTTGGCTATTACCAACCCTAGTAGTAGTAGTGCTAACAAGCCTTGCTGTAAAGGCTCTAGGCAATCTAAGCTCCTTAGAAAAAGCAAGACAAGAATATTAAAATAAATCCATCAAAAAACCTCCCTGAGCTAGGACGAAAGCTTAGGGAGGTCTATTTTATCCCAAAGAAGAGAAATATATAAGGCTAATAAAAGGCTTCGGCAATTTTTAAATATGAATCAATAAAAATAGAGTTTTTGCTTGCTATAAAAGAAAAATCGTGAGTAAGATTAAAATCCTCTAGCTCGACAATCCTAAGTTCATTTGTTTCTAATTCCTTTTTTACGCAAGACTCAAATAGAAAACTTATACCACAATCCCTTCTAAGCAGGGCTACTATGGCGTGCATATTATTAATTTCGATGATATTAGAAAAATCGTTGGTATCAATATTGTCCATATTGAGGAAATTTTTCAATATAGCAAGGGTTCCGGAGCCATCCTCTCTGATAATAACCCTCTCGTCTAACAAATCAGTAAGTTTTCTTACTGGTTTTTTAAATTTATGATCTTTGTGGGCTATACAGACAACCCTATCAGTCTTGTAAGTTTTGATAAAATAATCCTTAGCAGTAACAAAGCCTTCGATTATTGCAAAGTCAATCTTTCCCCCATCAAGATCCTTTAGAATTTCGTCAGTATTTTCGTAGAAAATGTGAAAATTGCAAGAAGCTTTCTCCTGTATGAGGGCTATGAGTTTATCTAAAATTATGTATTCACCGATTGACCTCGTAAAACCCAAGGAAATTTTTTCGTTCTTAGTATTTTTGCTGCTGACTAAGCTCATTAGCCTATCTTCATCATTCGACATAGAAGTCAAAGCTGTTTTTAGAATTTTGCCTTGGTCTGTAAGACATAAATTCCTCTTATTTCTATAAAACAGTTTGCAATTATAATACTCTTCTAAATATTTGATATGGGTAGATATAGCAGGCTGAGTTATATTAAGGCTCTCAGCTGCCTTTGTAAAATTCATGTATTCACATACTTCCAAAAAACTTACTATTCTAAAATCTAACATGATAACCTCCTTATTTATCATAACAAATATTTATAAGAGTGTAAATAATTATAATTTTACATTATAATAATCCCTTGTTATAATAGGAAAAGCGAAAGGAGAATGTATGACAAAATTTATAGAAAAAAACACAAAAGGGCTCATCCTCTGCTTAATAATAGCTGTGATTTCTCAATACATAGGTAATAAAGTCCCACTCGTAGGACCTGCAGTTTTTGCTATTTTAATCGGTATGGTCATGGGTCAAATAATTAAGGAGAAAAAGTCCTATATGGATGGAGTAAGATTTACATCCAAAAAAATCCTTCAATATGCGGTAATCCTCCTAGGATTCGGTCTTGATCTTAGCCTAGTATTAAAGACAGGCGAGGAATCCCTACCTATAATCCTATCTACCATATCAACTTCACTAATAATAGCCTACCTTGCTTACAAGTCTGGGCTTTTAGAAGGAAAAATTGCAACCCTCATAGGAGTTGGATCATCAATTTGTGGAGGCTCTGCTATTGCAGCAGCAGCACCTGTTATAGATGCAGATGAGGATGAAATAGCTGAAGCTATATCAGTAATTTTCTTTTTTAATATCTTAGCTGCTATCTTATTTCCAAGTCTTGGTCGTATGATTGGTTTTTCTACCGTAGATGGTCATGCCTTTGGTATATTTGCAGGCTCTGCTGTTAATGATACATCATCAGTTACAGCCTGCGCTTCTACATGGGATAGTATTTATAAGCTTGGTAGCCAAACCCTAGATAAGGCAGTAACAGTTAAGTTAACAAGAACTCTTGCAATAATTCCTATTTGCCTAGGACTAGCCTTTATAAGAATGAGAAATGCCGAAAAAGAGGCTAATAATAAAATATCAATAAAACAAATCTTCCCATTCTTTATAATTTATTTCATCCTAGCAAGCCTAATAACAACAATTGCCCTTGCCAAGGGAGTAGATATTAGTTTCTTTAAACCATTTAAAGACCTATCAAAGTTTTTCATAGTGATGGCAATGTCTGCCATAGGCTTTAACTCTGATATAGTAAAACTCCTTAAATCAGGCGCAAGACCCCTAGCCCTAGGTGGAGTTTGCTTTATAGCAATAACTACAATAACCCTAACACTTGAAAAATTGCTAGGAATTTTGTAAGAACAAAAGTAAGTTAAAGCTATCAAAAACCCTATTAACTAAAAATCACCCCTAACTTAGAATAAAAACTAAGTCATGGGTGATTTTTTATATCTCTTATATTCTAAAAAATAAACAAGCTTTAAGAGGATAAGAAAAAACTACTTGGTAAAATCAGAAAGCTCGACAAAAACAGGCATGCCGTTTTCGTATGTTTGGTCTACTTCTCCTTGGATTAGAGGGAGGGCGTAGGCTGTTATTTTTTCTCTTAGGGTATTTTCATCCTTTAGCCAATCCTTAGGAATTTTCATCTCCTTGTTGGCTATTAGGTCTGGTTCTACTTCTGTGTAGAAGACTTCGTAGTCCTTGCCTTCTTTTCTTCTTAAGACTGGAATGAGGTTAGACTTATCTATACCAAGTTTTAAGGCTAGATAGCCAAGCTTGAAGGCCTCGTCTGAGTCGGTTTTGGATATGCAAGTGGATGTTCTTTGAACAATATTTAACTCGACAGACCTTGATTTTACTTTAAGCTTATCTCTTAGATAGTCAGCAAGTCTTTTGGCAAAACCACTTACTACTGGGTGCTTGAAACCATCGTCGGTATTTGAAAACATTGGCTTATCAAGTGAGTGATCAATATCGCGGAAGCCTTCTGCCATAGCTATGATAATATTTTTTTCTTCTTTCAATTTGTTTTTCACATCGTTTTCTATATCCTTTAGGGATTTATCCGCTTCTGGAACATAGACTAGATTAACTAGGTCTTTGCAGTAGCCGTAGTCTGCGAGAAGTGATGAAGCTGCAAGCCAACCTGCATGACGACCCATGATTTCTACTATGGTAACAGATTCTAGGTCGTAAACATCGACATCAGCCCTTATAGTCCTAAGAGTGTGGGCTATGTATTTGGCAGCTGACCCAAAGCCTGGTGAATGATCCATGCCATTTAAGTCGTTGTCTATGGTCTTTGGACAACCTATAACATTAATTCCATAAATCTTGTTATAAAGAATGTAGGTATTTAGTTTCTTTACAGTATCCATTGAGTCATTGCCACCTATGTAGACAAAGACATTTATATCTTTTTCTTTGAGAAAGGTAAAAATTTTATTGTAAGTTTCATCTTTTAAATCTTCTGGAAGCTTAAACCTGCATGAGCCTAAAATAGAAGAAGGACGAGCCATGAGTCTATCCTTAGCTTCGTTTAGTTTAAATTTTTTCTTGTCTACTTCAAGAAATTCTCCCTTGATAATTCCCTCAATCCCATGGAGACTTAAGAAAATCTGATCAAAATCATTGTCGATAGCTGCCTGGATAGCTCCAGCAAGCGATGAGTTGATAACGCTAGTAGGCCCACCTGATTGGGCGATGATACAATTCATAAATTCACTCCTTTACTTAATTTCACTTCTAGTATACAGAATTTAGAAAATATTTTAAAGCTTTGTTATAAAAAAAACTTTTTATATAAGAAGAAAGCCTATCTTTAAAAGAAGGGGGTGAGAGTTAATATGACTAATTTGAAAAATATAGATTTATTTTGTCGAATCCTTTATCCTAGAGTTTAATCTATTTAGAAGAAAAAACATATTTAAAAATTTATGTAATATAGGGAGGGGAAAAATGGATTTAAGAAAAATTTCTATCTTCAAAAATTTGAAAAATGAGGAGATAGAGGAGATTAAAAAAATCGCAGATCTTAATCTAGTAACTTATCCAAAGGATAGTCATATTTTTACTAAGGGCGAGATAAAGGATGACTTGTATTGTCTAATAGCTGGAAGAATCAAGGTCTATAAGATAGACCCTGAAGGCAAGAGATATATAATAGCAAGTTTCGATAAGCCTGCTATATTTGGTGAAGTCTATGCCTATCTTAGAGAGCCCTTTGATTTTTGGGCCCAAGCAGATGTGGATAGTAAGGTTTTAGTTATTAAAGACTTTAGAAAGCTTATAAATACAAGCAAATCTACAAATTTCAGGATAAATTTTATAGAAATCTTGGCAAGAAAAAGCCTAAAACTTTCAAAGAAAAATCAAATCAACTCCCAAGCTAATCTCAAGCAAAAGATAGCAGCCTTCCTTTTGGATAATGAAAAAGACGACCTAGTAAAGCTTACAATATCGAGGGAAGAATGGGCAGACTATCTCGCCACAACCCGCCCCTCCTTATCTAGGAGCTTATCGGAAATGGCTAAGGAGGGTCTAATCAGAATCGAAGATAAGCTTATAAGAATCGAAGATAGAAAATCCTTGGAAGCTATGATATAAATAGAATTTAAGAAAAAGCTCTTCACAAAAGACTTGGTCAGTGAAGAGCTTTTTGTGCTTATTTTCCTAAATGCTGGGCCTTGGATTCTGGCATATCATATTCAAAGTTCCACCTATCCTTTGCTTTAGTAAAAGGGAAGAAGATTGAGCTTGTACATATTATCCCTAGGATAAATTGATACCAGAAATAAGGGATAATCTCAAAAGGAGCTACTGCTCCCTCAGTAAAGCTTGCCGCTATCAATACTTGAGCTGCGTAAGGGATGATACCTTGGAAGACGCATGAATAAGTATCAAGCAAGGATGCACTCCTTCTTGGATCGATTTTCATATCCTTGCACATTTCTTTTGCTATTGGCCCTGAGATAATAATTGCTACTGTGTTGTTAGCAACAGCTAGGTCAGCGATAGAAACCAAAAGGCCAATGGCGATTTCTCCTGACCTTTTCCCCTTGGCGATTTTTTTGATTTTAGAAATTATCCAATTGATGCCACCCTCCTTGGCGACCATATTGGACAGGCCTCCTATTAGCATAGACAAGAGGAAAATCTCGAACATGCCTGTAAATCCTTGCCAGATACATTGAGCTACTTCTAATAAGTTGAAGCCATTATTGCTTAGCAAAACAAGGCTTGATAGGAAAATTCCACAAGTAAGGACTAAAAATACATTTACCCCCATAAGGGCGACAATGAGAACAAACAAGTAAGGAATAATCTCTATAATATTATAGGCTAGAAGCTTCTGACTAGGTTCACTTTCAGGTCTTGCAAAAATAATAAGCAGGATGAAAGTGATAAGGCCAGACGGAAATGCTATCTTTGCATTCATCCTAAACTTATCTTTCATATCGCAGTTTTGCGTTCTAGTAGCAGCAATTGTTGTATCGGATATGACAGAAAGGTTATCGCCAAACATAGATCCGCCTACCAAAGAGCCAAGCATCAAGGCTATATTTATTCCGCCACTTTCTGCAAGGCCAAGGGCTATGGGGCCAAGGGCAGTAATAGTGCCGACAGATGAGCCAGTTGCAATAGAAATAAAACAAGCTATCAAAAAAACACCAGCCGTAAGAAATCTTGGAGGAACAAAGGATAGGCCGAGACCAACAACAGAATCGACACCGCCAGAAGCCTTGGCGAGACTTGAGAAGGCTCCTGCCAAAATATAAATCAAACACATGATTATGATATTGGAATCGCCACAACCTGCTATGAGGTTGTCAAACTTATCGTCAATACTTCCCTTAAACAAAATAAAGGCTGTAATAATTCCTAGAAAGGCAGCAATAGGGGCAGGCACTTGATAAAAGGCCATCTCAACTCCTCTGCTCTGTAAGATTGCTCCTGTAAGAAGGTAACTAAATATAAAAACCAAAAAAGGAACTAGGGCCTTAGCTGAAATATTTTTATTTTCTTTCATAATTCACCTCCCTTCATAAATTTTATCATGTACTATAATTCTATGCTAAAGTTTTAAAATGTAAAATACAAAAGTAAAGCCTATAAAAAAAAGATTCATACGAAGATTACTCCAAGAAAAATACTTAAAAAATTTTATATTTTTTAGCTTTATTTACATTTTTTAGTTTTTTTTACAAAACTTTATACGGATTTAATATCCTTTTATTTATAATAAATAAAAACCTATTAATAATAGCTAATACATTTAATGGAGGAATAGATATGAGAAAACAAAAAATTGCAAGCATCGCTTTAGCCATGGCCCTGTCAACTTCAACATTTGTTGGAAATATAAATCTTGTAGGAGCTGATAGGACTGAGGCAGGTAAAAATACAAACACTAGGGCAGAAAACGAGAAGGATCAAATAGGAAGAATAGAAAAAGAGCTTGAAGCTTTGAAAAAAGATTTAGCTAATAAGTTAAATGAGAAAACAAGCCTAGAAAATGAGAAAAAAGCCCTAGAAGAAGAAATGAAAAAAGCTCAAGCCAAGCTTGGTAAAGAATTAAAAAAGGCCGAAGCAAAACTAGAAGAAGTTAAGAAAGCTCAAGCCCAAGACCAAGAGCAAATAGATAAAGCTAAGAAAAGAATACAAGGCTTGGAAGAAGAAAATTCACGTTTAGATAAGGCTATTACAGAAAATAATCTCAAACTAGAACAATTAGAAAAAAACAAAGATAATATTGAAGAATTAAAGGGAAAAATTGAAAAGGGTAAGGACTTTAAAGGTCAGCTAGAAGCTAAGAAAAAAGATGCGGAAAGTAAGCTAGAACAAGCCCAAAAAGACCTTGCTAAGGCAAAAGCAGAAGTTGAAAAACATGAAGCTTACTCCAAAAAAATAGAAGAAGATATCAATAAAAACAAGGCTAAATTTGAAGAAAATAAAAAGGAACTTGAAAAAATAAGCCAAGAAATATCAGAACTTGAAGCTAAGAATTTTGATAATGCTGAAAATGAGAAGCTCTTAAAGAATCACAAGATTACTATATCAACATATGAAAACGGACTTGCCAAAAAAGAAAGTCTCGAAAAAGAATTAGCTAATCTCAAGAAAGCTAACCCTAACTATGACCCTGATTTAGATAAAAAGATAGAAGAAAAAGAAAAAGATTTCACTAAGCTAGAAAATGAGATGAAGAATCTAGATGGTCAAAAAAGGAATCTTACCCAACTTATAGAGAAAAGAACAAAGAATATCGAAAAAGCTAAAAGTGAAAAAGAAGAATTTCGCACAGAGTCAGAGTCTGTAAGAAGAAATATTGAAGCTAAAGAAGCAGAAATACAAAATCTAGAATTTGCAGTTCAAAGTGCAAAAGAAGCAGAGGAAAGACAAAAACAAGCTAGCAAAGAAGGTCAAGATAATCCTAGCTTAGGAAATCCTTCAACAAATAGAGAGAGAGCAGAAAAAGATCTTGCAACAGCAAGGGAGGGTCTAAAAGAATTACAAGTAAAGGAAAAAGACTTGGAAAATAAAATGGACCAAAAAGACAAAGAGGTTGCAAATTATGTTCAACTAAATGATGTGGATCAAGGAAAGTTAGTTGGAATAGGAGAACAATTAAAATTAAAACAAGCCGCTTTAGGTGAAATCAACAAAGCGAAAGAAGAACTTGAAAATAAGAAAAATCAAGATCCGACAAGTGAAGAAGCCAAGGGAAAAATAAAGCAAGCAGAAGATGGTTTATCTGTACTAAACAATTCTCTTTTAGGAATTAAAATAAGTTATGAAACAGCTAAGAAAGAAGAAGCTAGACTAGAAAAGCTTATAGCTGAAAACGAGGGAAATGCCAAAAATAAAGAAACAAAGCTAGAGAGCCTAAAGGCAGATAAAGCTAAGAAAGAAGAAGAAAAAGATAAGCTTGAAAAGTTGATTGCTAAGGATGAGAAAGAAAAGCCAAAATACGACGAAGAGCATTTACAACCAGCTAGAAAAAATCAAGTGACTTCAGAAGAAGCTGTAAAAACTCAAGAAAGATCCCTAGAAGAAGCTAATGAAGGAATTACAAAAGTAGATCAAGAAATAGCTGAAAATACAGAGGCCCTAAAGAATCTAGGAGCTTATGATGCTACAAAAGAAAAGTTAGAAAAAGAAAACTTATCAAACAGAGATTCAATTGAAAATAACAAAAAAGTCATAAAAAATATTGAACAAGAAATTGACGAAATCAATAAAAGAGTACCTGCTAGAAAATTTGATTATGCAAAAGCTGCCGCTAAACTCTCAGAAGAGCAAGAAAAGAACAAGGAAGCCTTAGCAAAGATTGATAAAATGGAGAAAAAACTTATCAAGCTCAATAGCGAGATAGTTTTAAAGCAAGGACAAATCGATACAGCTAATAAGGATATAAGAAGTAAACAACTAAGCTTGGATGCTCTAAAACAAATGGCTGAAAAAGAAAAAAATAAGCCAGAAAGAAGACCAGAAGAGAAAAAGCCAAATGAATCAGGCAAAGCACCACAAGTAAAACCAGATGTGAAAAAGCCAGACCAATCAGGCAAAGCACCACAAGTAAAACCAGATGTGAAAAAGCCAGACCAATCAGGCAAAGCACCACAAGTAAAACCAGATGTGAAAAAGCCAAACGAATCAGGCAAAGCACCACAAGTAAAACCAGATGTGAAAAAGCCAAACGAATCAGGCAAAACTCCACAAGTAAAACCAGAAACAAAAAAACCAGAACAGGAAAAACAAAAACCTGAAAATCCAAAAGAAAACTCTAATCAAAAGGAAAGAAAGGCTAAAAAACCAATAAGCCCAGAGAAAAAATTAGCTTTAGCAAAACTCAAAAAAGCCCATGAAGAAAACAAGATAATAAACAAGGCTTTGAGAATGCTTATAGAAAAATACCCAAACATCATCAGATCTGTTAGAGGCAAAGTCCTAAACTGGTTGGCAAAATCTAACACCCAACTTGAAAGAGCAGAAAAAATATTAGCTGAATATGAATAAAACTTACAAACTACCTGTGCAAACGGGTAGTTTTTCTTTAGCTTAATCATAAGCTTTAATACACAAAATTTTACACAGCCCCTTGTTATCTTCAAGCTAGCTTTATTAGGAAATAGGGCAAAAATTCTGATTATTTGTTATAATAGTAACAGATAAAAAATTTTATATTATTTGCAGAAAGGAAGCTTATGGATTTTGTTTATTACCTAACTTATTTTTTTGTCTATGCCTTTATTGGTTGGATTTTGGAAGTTTTTTATAAGGCTATGACAAGGGGAATCTTTGTTAATAGCGGATTTTTGAATGGGCCCTACTGTCCGGTCTATGGTTTTGGAGCCATAGGAGTTTTGTATTTCCTATCCTTGGTCGAAACTAACAATAAGTTGCTTCTATTTTTTTCATCAATGTTTATAGCGACCCTTGTAGAATACCTTACAGGCTTTATATTAGAAAAGCTTTTTCATATGAAGTGGTGGGATTATTCCGACAAGCTTCTTAACCTAAGGGGCTATATATGCTTAGAGTTTTCCTTGATGTGGGGTGCTTTATGCTTTATCCTCCATGAAGCAGTCCATCCTTTACTTGTTCATTTTATAAGTCATTTCACATGTAGATTTTTGCTAGGGGCAGATATTGTATTTTCTTTGGTTTTGATAGTCGATTGCCTAGCTACTATTAATACACTTTTAGGAATTAATAAGAAGTTTAAGGAAATAGAAAGGTCATCAGAAAAGATTAAAGAAGTATCTGATAGGATTGGAGAAAGAGTTGCTAAAAGGAGTCTTGACCTAAAGGATAAGAAGGAGGAGTTTGAGAAAAGTAAGCTCGCCTTAGAAATAGATGAGAAAGAAGTGAAGATAAAAGAAGACCTCAGAAGGGTTTTTGAGAAAAAATCTGAGAGAAGAATCCTTAAAGCCTTCCCAAATCTTCTTGGAAGGATTGAGGAGAGATTAAGGAAAGAATAAAATCTTAAAAAAAGGGGGTAGTAATAAATAAAGGGGGATAGTTATGAAGTTAAGTGAAAAAAGAGAAAAGAAGTTTACATCCTTTAAGAGGTCAACCCTTGCCCAAAGGCTAGCAAGGCTTACTAGAATATGTGAGAATATGGATATAGCTGTCCTTATCATGGTTGATGGTTTTGAATCATCTGGCAGGGGTTATGTTATCAATGATATATGCAGTAAGCTTAACCCCAAATACTATGATGTAGAAGTCTTTGAGAATAAGGAGGAATATGAAGATAAGTTTCCTACCATGAAGAGGTTTTTAGAAAATACTCCCCAAAATGGCCACATCAAAATATTTGCCCAATCATTCTACTACAAACTTTTCAATGATTTGGATATAGATGAGGAAAGTCTAAGTTTAAGAATCGAATCTATGAAAAAACATGAGAAGATGCTCTATGATAGCAAGATGATAATAGTTAAAATCTTCTTAAACATTGATCAAAAGACCCAAGAAGAAAGAATGAGAGTTTCAGAAAAATCTACTAGCGGGCATTTTTATATCAGCTCAGTGGATAAAAAACAAAATAAAAATTATGAGGCCTACAAAAAGAATTTTGAAAAAATTTTAAATGCGACGAATTTCCCAACAAGTCCCTGGCATATAATAGATAGCATCGACAAAAAAGATGCTAGCAAAGAAGCTTTAGGTCTACTCCTAGATGAGATAAGCATGGGTATAGAAAGAGTAGGCATCCAGATAAAGGATGAGGAAAATATTGAAAGAGACTATGAGGCAAAAACTTCTATACTATCAAATATTGACTTAGAAAAAACTATAACAGACGAAGAATACAAAAAGGAGAAAAAAGCCCTCCAAAAACAGATAAGGGATATGGCTTTCGAATACTACCAAAGGGGCATATCAACAATACTTGTCTTTGAAGGAGTAGACGCTGCAGGAAAAGATGGCGCCATAGAAAGACTTGTAAAAAAAATTGATCCTAGATTATATAAGGTCTTTGCTATTTCTGCACCAAGTAAATATGAACTAGCCCACCACTACTTGCGGAGGTTTTACAAGGACTTGCCAGAGGATGGATACCTAGCGATATTTTCAAGGTCTTGGTATGGCAGGGTCATGGTAGAAAGAATAGAAGGCTTTGCCAAGACTTGTGAGTGGAACAGGGCCTATGATGAAATACTAGCTATGGAAAAAGAAATTTACAATCACGGAAGTCTTATCCTCAAATTTTTTGTAAGCATAGATAAGGATGAGCAATACAAGAGATTTAAGGCTAGGGAAAATACCCCAGACAAACTCTACAAGATAACTGATGAGGACTGGAGAAATAGGGCTAAGTGGGATGAGTATATAAAAGCTATGGATGAAATGTTAGCTAGAACTAATAAAGCTTATGCTCCATGGATAATCGTAGAAGGTAAGGATAAAAAATATGCTAGAATAAAGGTGATGAAAGAATACCTCAAATACGCCAAGGCCCACCTAGAAGATATGGATAAGAAAAATAACAAATAATTTCGAAGCTAGGCTCTCTTGAAATATGCTAGAAAAAAATCAAGCTAAGTTTTAAGAGAGCTTATCATTACTAAAAAGCTATTAAAATTATAATAAAAATATCTCAATTATCCTTCAAGAAAACTATATATGAAAATTGTTTCTATATATATATAAGGAAATTTGATTTGAAAGAAAAATGTAAGCTAAGAAAAGTTTCTGGTAAAAATATAGATGAACATTAGAAAATTTCCAAAGAAAAAGAAAAAAGAAAAAATAATTTACAATTTGAAAAATAAATAAGAAAAAATTTGCAATTGATAAATTAGCTAGTATATTAAAAAACAGCTAGTTAAGGCTAGTGATATATTTAAGCTAATAAGAGTTTCAAATCATGCAAAAAATGCTGATAAAACACTTGATTTATTAAGCTTTTTGATGTATCATATATAAGTGCTGTGAAGTGAGATGTTGCTTGTTTCTTAGGCCAAGGAAATAAGGAAACTTTCACCTAGCAAGTTTAGGAATAATCCTAAGCGATTTCCAAATTATTATCAAACGCCCGGGTGGGCGTAAAGAAAGAGAGAGGAAAAATGGCTAATCAAAAGATAAGAATTAGACTAAGAGCATACGATCACGAAGTAATCGATAGCTCAGCAGAAAAAATCGTAGAAGCGGTTAAAAGATCCGGAGCTGAAGTAAGTGGACCAATTCCATTACCAACTGAGATAGAAAAAATTACTATCTTGAGAGCGGTTCACAAATACAAAGACTCAAGAGAACAGTTTGAACAAAGAACACACAAAAGATTAATCGACATCATAGGTCCTAATGCAAAGACATTAGATTCACTTAAAAAACTAAACCTACCTGCAGGTGTCGACATCGAAATTAAGCTATAACTGTAATTAGGATGATTGAAGATAATCTAGTCAATAGGATTTGACAGATCATCAATCCGCTGTAATTAAGGAGGTACTCAGTGAAGAGTATATTTACAACAAAAGTAGGCATGACTCAAGTCATCGACGAAGATGGAGTTATTACTCCTGTTACTGTCCTAAAAGCTGACGAAAATGTAGTTGTACAAGTTAAAACAGTAGAAACTGATGGTTACAACGCTATCCAAGTTGGTTACATGGACAAAAAAGAAAAGAATGTAACAAAACCAGTAAGAGAACACTTTAAAAAGGCTAACGCAAGCACAAAGAGATACCTAAGAGAAGTTAATTTCGGAGATGAAACTCCAGAATTAAATCTTGGCGATATTATCACAGTTGAACAATTTGAAGCTGGAGATATCGTAGATGTAGTTGCTACAAGCAAAGGTAAGGGAACTCAAGGTGCTATCAAGAGATGGAACTACGGAAGAGGTCCAGCAAGCCACGGTTCAAAATCACACAGAGTTGCAGGTGCAAGAGCTGCAGGTTCTGACCCAGCAAGAGTTTTCAAAGGTAGAAAAGGTTCAGGAAAGATGGGTAATGAAAGAGTTACTATCCAAAACATTGAAATTGTTAAAGTAAGTGTTGAAGATAACTACATCTTAGTTAAAGGTGGAGTTCCAGGACCTAAGGGCGGACTTGTTCAAATTAAACAAGCTATAAAAGCCTAATTAAGGAGGAATAAATGCCTAAAGTAGATATTTTAAACATTAAGGGAGAAAATGTTGGTTCTTTAGAGCTAAACGAAACTCTATTTAATACAGAAATAAGCGAACATGCCGTTTATGAAGTAGTTAAAAACCAACTAGCAAATAAAAGACAAGGTACACAATCTGCGAAAACTCGTTCAGAAGTTCGTGGTGGTGGACGTAAACCATTTAGACAAAAGGGAACAGGACGTGCCCGTCAAGGTTCAATCAGAGCTCCTCACTACACAGGCGGTGGAGTTGTATTTGCACCAAAGCCAAGAGATTATAGTTACAAAGTTCCAAAGAAACTAAGAAGAAAAGCATTATATTCAGTTCTTACATCAAAGCTTAACGACAATGAATTAGTAGTTCTTGATAGCCTAAGCTTAGAAAACGCTAAAACAAAAGAAGCTGTTAAAGTTCTTGAAGCAGTAAATGCTGGTAAGAAAGCATATGTAGTTACAGCTGAAAATGACACACTAGTATATAGATCATTTAGAAATATCGAAGGAGTAGATGTCGCAGCTGCAAGCCTAATCAATGTTTATGACTTAGTTAGACACAACAAGTTAGTTATCACAAAGGATGCGATTGCTAAGCTTGAGGAGGTATTTATCTAATGAAATCACCTTACGAAATAATCAAAAGACCAATAATCACAGAAAAAAGCATGGAAATGCTTGACAGTAACAAATACACTTTTGAAGTAGACAAGAATGCAAACAAACCAGAAATCAAAGCTGCAATAGAAGCTATTTTTGACGGAGTTAAAGTTAAAAAAGTAAGAACTATGAACTTTACTGGAAAATCTGTAAGAACAAGATACGGATATGGTAAAAGAGCTGACTGGAAAAAAGCTATCGTAACATTAACAGAAGATAGTGCAGATATTGAATACTTCGATGGACTATAAGGAGGGTTTAAATGGCTATTAGAAAATTAAAACCAACTTCAAACGGTCATAGAAATATGTCTGTTTCAACATTCGAAGAAATTACTACAGACAGACCAGAAAAAAGTCTTACAGTTGATCTAAAATCAAAGGGTGGTAGAAACAACACAGGTAGGACAACAGTTAGATTCCGTGGTGGCGGAGTTAAGAGAAGATACAGAATAATCGACTTTAAAAGAGATAAAGACAATATCCCAGCTAGAGTTAAAACTATAGAATACGATCCAAATAGATCAGCAAACATTGCCCTAGTTGCTTATGCTGATGGTGAAAAGAGATATATCCTTGCTCCAAAGGGACTAAAAGTTGGAGATGTTATTGAATCAGGAAGTGAAGCTGATATCAAAGCAGGTAACGCTCTAGAATTAAAAGATATTCCAGTAGGTACAACAATCCACAACATCGAGCTTAGAGCAGGTCGTGGTGCAGTACTTGTAAGAAGTGCAGGAGTTGGAGCTCAACTTATGGCTAAAGAAGGAAACTTCGCAACACTTAGACTTCCATCAGGTGAAATGAGAATGATCCACCTAAACTGCAAGGCTACAATCGGAGTTGTAGGAAATGCTGAACACGAACTTATTATAATTGGTAAGGCTGGTAAGAGCAGATATCTAGGTAGAAGACCTCACGTAAGAGGATCTGTAATGAACCCTGTTGACCATCCACATGGTGGTGGTGAAGGTAGAACACCAATTGGTAGACCAGCACCAATGACACCATGGGGTAAAAAAGCTATCGGTGTTAAGACAAGAAACACTAAAAAACAATCTGAATCTTACATCGTAAGAAGAAGAAACGAAAAATAGGGGGATATAATGGCAAGATCTATAAAAAAAGGACCATTTGTCGATGATCATTTAATGAAGAAAATTGACGAATTAAATGAAAAAAATGAGAAAAAAGTAATTAGGACTTGGTCAAGACGTTCTACAATATTCCCTGAATTTGTAGAACACACTATCGCAGTTCATGACGGTAGAAAACACGTTCCAATATATATAACAGAAGACATGGTAGGACACAAATTAGGTGAGTTCGTACCAACTAGAACATTCAGAGGCCACGCTAAAAAGGCTACTGAAATGAAAAGCAAAATGAGATAGGAGAGAAACTATGGAAGTTAAAGCAATAGCTAAATATCAAAGAATTTCTCCTCTTAAAGTTCATTATATAGCTAGAGAAATTAGAGGCAAACAAGTAGATGAAGCACTTAACATTTTAAGATTTACTAACAAAAAAGGTGCTAAACTTCTTTCAGATGTACTAAAAAGTGCCATTGCCAATGCTGAAAACAATAACGGACTTGATAGAGCTAACCTTTATGTTAAAAAAGCATATGCTAACGATGCTCCAACAATGAAAAGATGGCATCCAAAGGCTAAAGGTGCCGCATATCCAATACTAAAAAGATCAAGTCATATCGGCGTAGTGCTAGCAGATATAGAAGATACGGAGGAATAAGATGGGCCAAAAAGTAAACCCTAAAGGATTTAGAGTAGGTGTTATCAGAGACTGGGATTCAAAATGGTTCGCTGACAAGAAAGATTTCTCAGAGCTATTAGTTGAAGATTATAACATCAGAAAAATAGTTAAAAAAGAAGTATATGATGCAGGAATTGCAGATATAGAAATAGAAAGAGCAGTAAACAACCTAAAGATTACAATATTCGCTGCAAAGCCAGGTATGGTAATCGGCAAGGGCGGAGCAGGAGTTGAAGAGTTAAAGAAGAAACTTGAAAAGGCTGCCCCATCTAAGAGAATCATCATCAACGTTGAAGAAATCAAATACCAAGACCTTGCTGCACAACTTGTTGCTGAAAGTATTGCAAGCCAACTAGAAAACAGAGTAGCTTTTAGACGTGCTATGAAACAATCTATCCAAAGAACAATGAGAGCTGGTGCTAAGGGTATCAAAACTATGGTATCAGGTAGACTTGGTGGAGCTGATATGGCAAGAAGCGAAGGATATTCTGAAGGAACAATTCCACTTCAAACCCTAAGAGCAAACATTGACTATGGATTTGCAGAAGCTGACACAGAATATGGTAAAATTGGTTGTAAAGTTTGGATCTACAAGGGCGAAGTTCTTCCAGGAGAAAAGGCTCAAAGAGAACCAAAAATGAAACAACCTAGAAATAATAACAGAAGAAAAAGAAATAATAGACGTCCAAATAATAAATAAGGATATCGCTATTTAAAGAATTAGGAGAGAATTATTATGTTGATGCCTAAAAGAGTTAAATATCGTAGACAACACAGAGGCAGAATGAAGGGGTTTGCTCAAAAGGGTAACGAACTAGCTTACGGTGAATATGGCCTACAAGCTACAGAAGCTACCTGGATGACTGCAAATCAAATAGAAGCTGCTCGTCGTGCGATGACAAGATATATAAAAAGAGGCGGAAATATTTGGATTAAAGTATTTCCAGACAAGCCAGTTTCTAAGAAACCAGCAGAAGTAAGAATGGGTTCTGGTAAAGGTGCTCCAGAATATTGGGTTGCTGTAGTAAAACCAGGAAGAGTACTATTTGAGATGAGTGGTGTTAGTGAAGAAGTTGCTAGAGAAGCTATGAGACTTGCTGAACAAAAACTTCCAATCAAGACAAAATTCATCCAAAGACTTGAAGTTACAGGTACGGAGGAATAAGGATGAAAGTAGCAGAAATCAGAAATTTATCAGACCAAGATTTAGATAAACAATTAAATGATTTACAAAGTGAGCTTTTCAATCTTCGTTTTAGACTTGCAACAGGACAACTTGAAAATCCAGCAGCTATAGGAAATGTTAAGAAAGATATAGCTAGAGTTAAGACAATCCAAACAGAAAGAAAGCTTAATTTAAATAAGGAGGCTTAAGTTTCATGGAAAGAAATAGAAGACACGTGCTAAAGGGCGTTGTAGTATCTGATTCAATGGATAAAACTATAACAGTTTTAGTTGAAGAAAAGATCCAACACCCAGTGTACAAAAAAAGAATGAATAGAAGCAAGAAATACAAAGCTCATGATGAACTAAACGAGGCTAAAGTTGGCGATACAGTTGTAATAATGGAAACAAGACCACTATCTAAAACAAAAAGATGGAGACTAGTTCGCGTAAGCCTTGCGGCAGAAATTGTTTAATAGATATAGGAGATTATTATGATACAACAAGAAACTCGTATGAGAGTTGCAGATAACTCCGGAGCAAGAGAACTTTCAGTAATTAAAGTTCTTGGAGGAACTGGAAGAAGATATGCTAATATCGGTGACGTTGTAGTTTGTTCAGTAAAGAGTGCAACACCCGGAGCAGCGGTAAAAAAAGGTTCTGTAGTTAAAGCTGTAATCGTTAGAACAAAAAGAGGCCTAAAAAGAGCTGATGGTTCAACAATCAACTTTGATGAAAATGCGGCTGTAGTTATCAAAGATGACAAGAGCCCAGTTGGAACAAGAATCTTTGGACCAGTAACTAGAGAATTGAGAAGTGAAGGATTCATGAGAATCATCTCACTTGCACCGGAAGTATTATAGGAGGATTATATGCACATTAAAAAAGGCGATAAAGTCCAAGTAATATCAGGTGAATATAAAGGACATGTAGGCGAAGTTATTAAAGCCCTACCAAAAGAAAATAAAGTAATAGTTGAAGGTGCAAATATTAGAATCAAACACCAAAAAGCAACCCAAATGGGTGGCGAAAGTGGAAGAATCGAAAGAGAATGTCCAATCGATGCTTCTAAAGTGCTTCTATATTCAGAAGAACTTAAAAAAGGTGTTAGAACTAGAGTAGAATTCGTAGATGGCAAAAAAGTTCGTGTATCTACTAAAACAGAAGAAAAATTCAACTAGTTCAAAGGAGATATTATGACAAGTAGATTAAAAGAAAAATATCAAAACGAAGTTGTTGGTAAACTTACAGAACAATTCGGTTATGAAAATGTTCACCAAGTACCAAAACTTGAAAAAATTGTTATAAACGTAGGACTAGGTGAAGCAAAAGATAACCAAAACCTTTTAAATGCAGCTAAAGAGGAGCTTGCTCTTATTACAGGTCAAAGACCAATTGAGCTTAAAGCTAAAAAATCTGTAGCTAACTTTAAACTAAGAGAAGGTCAATCAATTGGTACTAAAGTTACACTAAGAAGAGAGAAAATGTATGATTTCCTAGACAAGCTTATCTCAATCTCACTTCCAAGAGTTAGGGACTTTAGAGGTATCAATCCAAACAGCTTTGATGGACGTGGAAACTATTCACTTGGAATTAAAGAACAATTGATTTTCCCTGAAATCAAATATGATAACGTAGATTTCTTACATGGTATGGATATCAGTATAGTTACTACAGCTAAAACAGATGAAGAAGCAAAAGCATTCTTAGAATTAATGGGAATGCCATTTAGGAAATAATTAAGGAGCAAAAATGGCTAAAAAGTCACTAAGAGCTAAACAACAAAGAAAACAAAAATTCTCCACAAGAGAATATACAAGATGTAAACTTTGTGGAAGACCACACGGCTACTTAAGAAAATATGGAATCTGCCGTATTTGCTTTAGAGAACTTGCAAATAATGGACAAATTCCAGGAGTTAGAAAAGCAAGCTGGTAATTAAGGGGGAATAATAATTATGATGACAGATCCAATAGCGGATATGCTAACAAGAATCAGAAATGGTAACAAAGCAAACCATAAACAAGTTTCTTTACCATCTTCTAATGAGAAAAAAGCTATTGCCCAAATTCTGCTTGATGAAGGCTTTATAACAGGATTTAACGTAGAAGAAGACGGCAAACAAGGTATTCTTACAATTGATTTAAAATATACTGAAAATGGTGAAAAAGTAATCTCAGGTCTTAGAAGAATTTCTAAACCAGGTCTTAGAGTTTACGTAAAGGCAAATGAAGTTCCAAAGGTTCTTGACGGTCTTGGAACAGCAATCATTTCAACATCAAAAGGACTATTAACTGACCGTGCTGCACGAAGCAAGAATGTAGGCGGAGAAGTTATTTGTTACGTATGGTAAGGAGATATATATGTCAAGAATAGGAAAACTTCCAATTGAAATACCTTCTGGAGTAACAATTGAAATTAATGATCGACTAGTTAGTGTAAAGGGACCAAAGGGAAATGATAGCCTAGAAGTTTCTAAGAATGTAGAACTTGAACTTAACGAAAAAGAACTTTTAGTTAAAATACCAGAAAACTACACAAAAGCACAAAACGTTGATCACGGTTTATATAGATCTCTTATCAACAACATGGTTGTAGGAGTGTCAGAAGGATATAGTAAAACACTTCAAATCGAAGGAACAGGATATAGAGCTAACAAACAAGGCAAAAACCTCGTAATGAACTTAGGTTTCTCTCACCAAGTAACAATGGCAGATCCTGAAGGAATCGAAGTTGAAGTACCAAATGATAGAACAATTGTAGTTAAGGGAATTAACAAACAATTAGTAGGTCAACATGCTGCAAACATCAGAAACTGGAGAAAACCTGAACCATACAAGGGCAAGGGTATCAGATATGAAGGTGAGCATGTAAGACGTAAAGTTGGTAAAACAGGTAAGTAGGAGATAAGTAATGGCTAAAAAAACTAAACAAGATAAACTTTTAACTCGTAAAAAAAGAGTAAGAGCTAAGATAAGCGGAACTCCTCAAAGACCAAGACTAAGCGTTTATAAATCAAACACAAATATCTATGCTCAAGCAATTGATGACGTAAATGGAGTAACACTAGCTAGTGCAAACACTCTACAAGAATCAGTTTCTGCAGGAGCAAAGAATAATGCTAATATTGAAGCAGCTAAAAAAGTAGGCGAAGCTATAGCTAAAGCTTGCTTGGATAAGGGAATCGAAACTGTAGTATTTGACAGAAACGGCTACCTATATCACGGAAAAGTAAAAGCATTAGCAGAAGCAGCAAGAGAAGCTGGTCTTAAGTTTTAATTGAGGAGGTATTAGATGAATTATTTATTAAGAAGCGAAGTAGAAAAACTAAACCTCGAAGATAGAGTAGTTGCAATAAACAGAGTTGCTAAAACTGTAAAGGGTGGACGTAACATTAGATTCTCAGCTCTAGTAGTAGTTGGAAATGGTAATGGTTATGTTGGAATCGGAACAGGAAAAGCTACAGAAGTACCAGAAGCAATTAGAAAAGCTAGCGAAGATGCTAAAAAACACATGATTAATGTTCCAATAGTTGGAACAACAATCCCACACAGAATCCATGGATCAAAAGCAAGTGGTAGAGTTCTCCTAATGCCTGCAAAAGAAGGTACAGGAATCATCGCTGGTGGTCCAGTTCGTGCGGTATGTGAATTAGCTGGTTACAAAGATATCAGAGCTAAAAACTTAGGTACATCAAACCCAAGAAATATCATCAACGCTTGTATCGAAGCATTCTCAAGCATGAAAACTGTTGAAGAAGTTGCAAGACTTCGTGGTAAATCGGTAGAAGAATTTGATTATTAAGGAGAGTAAAATGGCGAAACTTGAAATCACACTAAAAAGATCTTTTATCGGTAGAAAAGATGGACAAATCGCAACTTGTAAAGCACTTGGCCTAAGAAAAATCGGCCAAACTGTTACAAAAGATGACAATGCAGCAATCAGAGGAATGATTAAGAAAGTATCATTCATGGTTGATGTAAACGAATTAAACTAAGGGGTGTAAGATGAAATTACATGAATTACAACCTAATGCGAAGTTGAAAAAAGGCAAAAGAAAAGGTAGAGGTCCTGGTTCAGGAAACGGTACAAGAGCTGGTCGTGGACAAGACGGACAAAACTCAAGAAGCGGTGGCGGTACAAGACCAGGCTTCGAGGGTGGTCAAATGCCTCTATACAGAAGACTTCCAAAAAGAGGTTTTAAAAACATCAATAGAAAGATTTATGAAACAATCAACATTGAAACATTAAATGCTTTCGAAGATGGTACAGAAGTAACACCAGAATTATTATTTGCAAATAAATTCCTAAACAAAAACAAAGCTAAAGCAGGAGTTAAGATTCTTGGAGATGGAGAACTTAACAAAAAGCTAACAGTAAAAGCTCACAAATTTACTAAATCAGCTGTAGAGAAAATCGAGAAAGCTGGCGGTAGTATCGAAGTAATCGAAACTACTAAATGGGTTAAACCATCTAAAAAAGCTTAGTAGAAAGCATGGTGAGCAATGCTAGATATAATTAAAAAGGCAGCAAAAGAAGAAGAAATAAGAAAAAGATTTTATTTCACTCTTCTAATGCTTGTAGTATATAGACTAGGAAATAATATTCCAATACCATTTATCGATTCAAAAGCACTAGCAGATGCATACAACAATATTCAAGGAACACTCGTAGATTACTTAAATATGCTAACAGGTGGTGGCTTATCCACCCTTTCCATATTTGCCCTAGGAGTACAACCTTACATCACCGCATCAATCGTAATGCAACTTTTATCTGTTGTAATACCAAGACTTGAAGAGTTATCAAGAGAAGGTGAGCAAGGTAGAAAAACAATCCAAAAATATACCAGATATGTAACAATAGGTCTTGCAATCTTCCAAGCTATAGCCATAACAAATGGTCTATACGGTGCAGCCCTATCATCTGCTACAGGTTTCCAAAAGATAGTAATGAATATAGTCCTAATTGGTGGTACTATGTTTGTAACATGGATGGGTGAAACCATAACAGAAAAAGGACTTGGAAATGGTACAAGTCTTATAATCTTCATGGGTATTATAGCATCCTTCCCAAGAACAATTGCTAGGTGGAAACAAGGTCTTCACTATGATACAACTAGCGTAGCATCTATAGTAATAATGGCAGTAATTATTGTATTTATAGTGCTTGCAGTAGTTTTGATATCTGAAGGTGAAAGAAAAGTACCAATCCAATACGCCAAAAGAGTTGTTGGACGTAAGATGTATGGTGGCCAATCAACCCACATTCCTGTAAAGGTAAACATGGGAGGTGTAATGCCAATCATCTTCGCATCAGCAGTTCTAGCTATACCATCAACAGTATCACTATTCTTTGGTGGTAATGGTAAAAGCTCAATATCGCACTTTTTCCAAGGCACAACTGTTGGATTCGGAGTGTATTTACTAATACAAACTATACTAATCCTAGTATTTGCTTATTTCTACAATCAAATTCAATTCAATACTGTAGAATATGCAAAGCAATTACAACAAAATGGTGGTTTCGTTCCTGGAATAAGACCTGGTAAACCAACTAGTGATTTCCTAGCAAGTGTATCAACAAAGATAACTTTCATAGGTTCAATAGCACTAGCCTTACTAACAATAATTCCAGCTATTTCATCAAGAGTTTTAGGATTACAAATTTCCTTTGGTGGTTCATCCGTAATCATCGTAGTTGGTGTAATAATCGAAACCATTAAACAAATCGAAGCAATGATGACAATGAAACAATACAAAGGCTTTTTAAACAGGTAAGAAATGAATATTATTTTATTAGGCCCTCCAGGAGCTGGAAAGGGTACATTAGCAAATAAGATCATAGAAAAAAAGGGAGCAGTTCAGATAGCAACTGGAGATATATTTAGATATAATATCTCTAACAAGACTGAACTAGGTCTAAAAGCTAAGTCCTACATGGACAGAGGCGATCTTGTACCAGATGAATTGACAATTGATTTGGTATGGGATGCCTTCGATAAGCATAAAGACGAAAGTAAAGAAGGAAGGATCATTCTTTTTGATGGATTTCCAAGAAATCTTGATCAAGCAAAAGCTCTTGATCAAGGAATGATTGAAAGAAATCAAAAAATAGATCATGTCGTATACTTTGACGTAGCAGAAGAAATTCTTATAGAAAGGATCGCTGGCAGAAGAGTGTGCACCAATTGTGGAGCAACCTACCACATACACAACAATCCTCCAAAAAAAGAAGATATTTGTGATAAGTGTGGACAAGAGCTCATCCAAAGAGATGACGACAACGAGAAAACTGTAAAAAACAGAATCGATGTTTACAATGCACACACATCCGTACTAATTGATTACTTCAACGAAAAAGGTATATTATTTAGTATTGATGGCACAAATTCTCCAGACGAAGTTTTTGAAGAATTTCTGGATAAATTAGGAGAATAATTCTAATTTATGCTGATAAGAAAGAAAAGTGCGATAGAATCTTTTAGAGATTATATTTGTTAGATGTCTTATTGATATAAGACAATTGGAAGAGGCATTCAATAGACATGAGGACAAAGAAAAGGAGGTTCTATCGATGTCAAAAAAAGATGCTATAGAAGTTACAGGAGTTGTTGTTGAAGCATTGCCAAACGCAATATTTAGAGTCGAGCTTGAAAATGGTCATCAAATACAAGCCCACATATCAGGCAAACTTCGTATGAACAGCATAAGAATACTAGAAGGAGATAAAGTAACTGTAGAATTATCTCCATATGATCTAAGTCAAGGTAGAATAACTTGGAGAAAGAAGTAGTCCCATCATCTTGGGTGTAAAATCGCAAGATTTTCATTTAGAGACGAGCGAAGCGAGTCCGAAAAACTAAGCGAGAAAGGCATAAAGCCTTTCGAGAGGACATCATCTTGGGTGTAAAATCGAAAGATTATCATTTAGAGACGACAGGAGCGAGTCCGAAAAACTAATCGAGAAAGACATATTGCCTTTCGAGAGGACATCATCTTGGGAAAATCCAATTTTTCACTCAAATAAAATTCAAGTACTACCCATTCATTAGGAATAATCATAAGATGAGGAGTCAAAATGAAAGTTAGAGCATCAGTTAAAAAAATGTGTGATAAATGCAAAATTATCAAAAGAAACGGTAAAGTTATGGTAATTTGCGAAAATCCAAAACATAAGCAAAGACAAGGTTAGGAGGGTTCAATGCCAAGAATAGCTGGTATAGATTTACCTAGAGAAAAAAGAGCAGAAATTGGACTAACTTATATATATGGTATAGGCCGTTCAACTTCTAATGAAATTTTAAAAAATGCAGGAATCAATCCTGATACAAAGATGAAAGACCTTACAGAAGAAGAATTAGGTAAAATCCGTGAACAATTAAACAACTACCACATCGAAGGAGATCTAAGAAGAGATATCTCAATGAACATTAGAGCTCTTAAAGAAATAGGTAGCTATAGAGGATTAAGACATAAAAATAATCTTCCTGTAAGAGGACAAAACACAAAGAACAATGCGAGAACCAGAAAAGGTAGAAGGGGTTAATAAGAAATGGCTAAAACAAAGAAAACTACTTCAAGAAGAAGAAGAGTCAAGAAAAATGTTGAACGTGGCCAAGCTCACATTAACTCAACATTTAACAATACAATGGTGACCCTTACAGATATGCAAGGTAATGCACTATCTTGGGCATCTGCTGGTCAATTAGGATTTAGAGGTAGCAGAAAATCTACACCATTTGCAGCTAGTGAAGCAGCAGATGTTGCAGCTAAGAAAGCTATCGACCAAGGACTAAAAACTGTAGAAGTTTATGTAAAAGGTCCTGGTTCAGGAAGAGAATCAGCAATCAGAAGTCTACAAGCTGCAGGTCTTGAAGTTACAATGATTAAAGACGTAACTCCAATTCCACACAATGGATGTAGACCTCCAAAGAGAAGAAGAGTGTAGAAAGGCGCGATTATGGCAGTATCAAAAGATCCAGTATATAAAAGAGCTAGAGCTTTAGGTATTTCTCCAGCATATCTAGGATACACAGGAGAAAGCAAGAGAGCTCTTCCAAATAGAAGAAGTAAACTTTCCGAATACGGAATGCAACAAAGAGAAAAACAAAAAGCTAAATTCATCTATGGAGTAAGCGAAAAACAATTTAGAGGATACTATGAAGCCGCTTCAAAAATGAAGGGACAAACAGGTGAGGAACTTATAATTCTTTGTGAAAGAAGACTAGACAATGTTGCATTTAGATCAGGTCTTGCTAGAACAAGAAGAGAAGCTCGTCAAATAGTAACTCACGGACATCTAACTGTAAATGGAGTACAAGTTGATATTCCATCATACAAGGTTTCTGAAGGTGATGTAATCGAAGTTCGTGAAAAATCTAGATCAAACTCATTATTTAAAGCCATCAAAGAAACAAATGCTACATTTGGTGTAGTTGAATGGCTAAATAGCGACATAGAAAACTTAAAAGTAATTGTAGACAGATTCCCTACAAGAGAAGACATCGACATTCCAGTTGAAGAACGTATGATCGTTGAGTTCTACTCTAAATAGGTAGAATTTAAGTTAGAACTAAGGAGTTACCATGATCGAAAAATTAGATACAAATATACAAATATTGGATATAAACGAAGAAGAACACTACGGAAAATTCGCCTTGTATCCACTTGAGCGAGGATATGGTACAACCATTGGAAACAGTATGAGAAGGGTGCTTTTATCATCCTTACCTGGTTCTAGCGTCTCAAAAATACTTATAGAAGGAGTTCTTCACGAATTCTCCACCATAGATGGGGTAGTTGAAGATGTTCCTGAAATAGTTCTAAATATTAAAGGTCTAGACGTTACAAAACACACTGATGAAGATGTAACATTATTCTTAGACATAGAAGGACCAAAGATTGTAACAGCAAAAGATATTAAAGAAGATAGTTCAGTAGAAATTGCAAATCCTGATCACTATATAGCAACTGTCAATGAGAAATCTAGGCTATTTATCGCCATGGATGTAACTGACGGTAAGGGATATAGAATTTCTGAAGAAAATAAAAAAGAAAGCGATCCAATAGGAGCAATTGCTATTGACTCATCATTCACTCCTGTAAAAAAAGTAAACTTCACTGTTGAAAATACAAGAGTAGGTGAGTCTACTGACTATGACAAACTCATAATGGAAGTTTGGACAAATGGAACAATCACTCCTCAAGAAGCCCTAGCAGAAGGATCATCAATCTTAATCGACAACTTCTCCTTCTTCACAGAATTGCCTAACCAACAATTCCCACCAGAAGTCGAAGAAGTTGAAGAAGAAGTAAATGATGAGGAAGAAAACTTAAATGAAGATTTGGCTATGACCATAGAAGAGATGGACCTAAGCCTTAGATCATTTAACTGTTTAAAAAGAGCTGGTTTTAATAGGGTAAGTGATATCATCGAAGTAACAGAATCTGAGCTTAAAGCAATCAAGAACTTCGGTAAAAAATCATTGACAGAAGTAATAGAAAAGCTTGACGAGTTAGGTCTAAGCTTAAAAGATGAATAGGAGGTAAGTATGGCCGATAAGAGAAAACTTGGCAGAAGAACTGACCACAGAAATGCTATGCTTAGAAACCTTGTGCAATCATTACTAGACAACGGCAGAATCGAAACTACTGTAACTAGAGCAAAAGAAGCACAAAAAATGGCTGACAAAATGATTACATTAGGCAAGAAAAACACACTTCACACAAGAAGAGAAGCTGCAGCATATATTTATAAACCATCAACTGTTCAAAAATTATTCGCAGAAATTGCACCAAACTATGAAGACAGAAATGGTGGATACACAAGAGTACTAAAATTAGGACCAAGAAGAGGCGACGGATCTGAACGTGCTATTCTTGAATTAGTATAAAATATACTTAAAAGTATAATATAACTTCTAGCATCTTTGAGAGATTGAAGGTGCTTTTTTTTGTCCAAAAATACTTTGGGTAAAATATATATGAGGAGAAAATATGAAATACAAACTGATAATATTTGACATGGATGGGCTCATGTTCGATACTGAAAAAATTTATTATGAAACATGGTTTAAATTTCAAGATAAATACGCCTATACCTTCAATGAAGAACTAAGAAAGAAATTCACTGGCAAGAACGAAGCTGGTATTAGAGATGAATTAGTTAATCTTCTAGGCTCTCTTGATAAGGTTAAAAGTTTAAGGAAAGACTTGGAAGCCGATAGAATAGAAAGCCTTAAATCTTATAGAGGCTCTATCAAAAAAGAGGGACTAGATGACTTGTTAGAGTTTTTAAGAGCAGAAAAGATTAAATGTGCCCTAGCTTCTTCTAATGATAGAAATAAAATTGATTTACTACTAAAAAAAGAAAATATCTATGATTATTTTGACTTTATCATATCAGGAGAAAATGTAGAAAAAAGTAAACCTGATCCTGAAATCTTTGTTAAGGCTAAAGATGCCTTTGAGTTTAGTTATGAAGAATGCCTTATCCTTGAAGACTCCTACAATGGCTATAAAGCAGCCCAAAAGTCAGCTATGGACTATCTTATAATTCATGATTCTAGTTTCGATAAATATTTTACCGCTGATAGAGAAGTTGATAATTTAAGAAGTGTTATTGCTTATATAAAATAGTTTATAGGAATTGTTTAGGCTAAATTTTTACTTGTAATTTTGCCTTAATTTCATTAGCCAATCTTCTATTATCAATGTTTGGGATTAAGATTTTATTTATGATTTAAGCTATATTTTTTAGAGAAAGCTAAACTAAATATTAGCTGGCTATTTTTAATTTATTGATAAATATATATTAAAAGATATAGTGATTATAAGAAGCTTAAGGTAGGAAGAGATGGTTAAGAGAAATAATTTTACTGAAGATAAAAATTTTTTTATATTAAATTCTATGGATGATCGGGTTAGGATTGTCGATCCTAAGGGAAAAACGGTCTTTATTAATGATGTCTTCAAAAATGCAAGCGATAAGTCTCTTGAACTGAAAAATTATATTAATGAGAATGCATCATTTCTTATGCTTCAAAGAAATAGCACCTTGAGCAATACTACCATGATTGAAGAAAAGCTAATTGATGACAGATACTTTTCTATTAAAACCTCACCAATCTATAATGGGGATGAGTTTTTGGGTATTATCGAAGTCTATAGGGATATAACCAGAGAAAGTCTTATGAAAATCGAGCTATTTAATAATAACAGGAATATGCTTGATGATGTGAGATTTGTAAAGAAAATTCAGTCCAATATCCTGCCTAAAGATAATAGCTATGCAAATCTTCGTCTTAGAAGTAAGTATCTGCCAAGCGATGAACTTTCTGGAGATTTCTTTGATATTATAAAGATAGATGATAATAAATATGGTATATATATTGCCGATATCATGGGACATGGAGTAAAGGCTTCTATAATGACTATGTTTATAAAACTTACTATGAATGCTATCTTAGATAAGCATCCGACTTTTTCACCTTCAGAGATATTATTCAAACTTAGGGATAAGTTTGCCAAACTCGGCATGGAGTCTAGTCAATATTTTACAGCTTGGCTGGGGGTTTTTGATTTTTCAGAAAATAAACTAACTTTTTCTAATGCAGGCCACAATTGTCCACCCCTTTTATATTCGAAAAGTAAGGAGGAAGTGAGTTTTCTTTTGGTAAGTGGCAGGATGATTTCTAATATTATCGAGCCGGATAATTACGATGAAAAGATGGTCAAGATAGAAGATGGAGATAGGCTTCTCCTATTTTCTGATGGAGCAATAGAGGCTAAAAATGAAGCTAGGAAGGAATATGGACTAGAAAGGCTAAGAGATGTTTATAATAGGGAGCATGACCTAGAAAAAACATACAAGGATATTAAGAAGTTTACCTGGGGTAAGCAAGAGGACGACCTAAGCCTAGTTGAAGTTGAGTATAAGGAGATATAATGAGAAAATTAAATTCGTATATAGATCACACTATTTTAAAGGCTGATGCACAAATAGGTGATATAAAGAAGCTAGTAGATGAAGCTATAGCTCATGATTTTTACAGCGTTTGTGTAAATTCAAGCTTTGTAAAGGACATAAGAAGCTACAACAAGGATGTAAGGATTACATCAGTAGTGGGCTTTCCCCTAGGAGCTATGTCTTCAGCAGCCAAGGCCTATGAGGCAAAGTGTGCAGTGGGAGATGGAGCAAGCGAGATTGATATGGTTATAGCAGTCGGACGACTCAAGGATAAGGACTATGATTATGTTCTTAGGGATATAAAAGCTGTAAAAGATGCCATAGGAGAAAAAATCTTAAAGGTAATTATTGAAACTTGCCTTTTGACAGACGATGAAATAGTAAAGGCTTGCGAGCTTAGCGAAAAGGCTGGGGCGGATTTTGTTAAGACTTCAACAGGATTTTCTACTGGAGGAGCTAAGGCATGTCATGTAAGACTTATGAAAAAAACCGTAGGAGATAGACTAAGGGTCAAGGCTTCTGGAGGAATCCACAACAAGAAAGATGCTCTAGAAATGATAGAAGCTGGAGCAGATAGGATTGGCGCTAGTAAATCTATAGAAATTTGTGAGCAATAGTATGGCAAATGAAGTAATGATGCAGTCCTTTGAGTGGGACACAGATGGGTCGGGAGACTTTTATAAGAAACTAAAAAGGGACGCTAAGACCTTGAAGGAAAATGGCATAGATGGATTGTGGCTTCCACCAATGACTAAGGGGGGAAGCGATATGGATGTAGGCTATGGAATCTACGACCTTTGGGATTTGGGAGAATTTGACCAAAAAGGAAGTGTTAGAACCAAATATGGGACTAAGGATGAACTAATCGAAGCCATCAAGGCCCTAAAAGATGCAGGCGTTAAGTGCTATGCTGATGTCGTCCTTAACCACAAGGGCAGTGCTGATTTCACAGAAGAATTTAAGGCTGTCATGGTCGATCAAAACAACAGAGAAAAAGATGTATCAGGACAAATGGATATAGAAGCTTGGACAGGCTTTGACTTTAAGGGAAGAAATAAAAAGTATTCCGATATGACCTGGCACTATTATCATTTTACTGGAGTCGATTATGACGTAAAAAGTGATACATCTGCTATTTTTAGAATACTTGGAGATGGGAAATATTGGGATGAGGATGTTTCTAGCGAAAAGGGCAATTTCGATTATCTTATGAATTGTGATATTGACCATGAACACCCAGAAGTAAGAGAAGAAATCTTCAAGTGGGCCGATTGGTTTATCGACCAGACTAAGGTAGATGGTTTTAGATACGATGCCCTAAAGCACATATCATCAAACTTTATCAGAGACCTATCCAAGCATATCATAGAAGAAAAGGGCGAGGATAAATTCTATCTTTTTGGGGAATTTTGGCAATATAACAAGGATGAAATAGCCCGATACTTAAAGCTTACCGACTATAATATAGACTTGTTTGATGTACCCTTGCATTTTCACATGCAAGAGGCAAGCAAGTCTATGGGCAATTACGATATGAGAAAGATTTTCGATGATACAGTAGTGGCAGATTTCCCAGCTAGTGCAGTAACATTTGTAGACAATCACGATAGTCAACCTGGCCAATCACTTGACTCTTGGGTTGAAGAATGGTTTAAAGAAATTGCCTATGCCATGATTTTATTTAGGAAAGACGGCTATCCTTGTATCTTTGCAGGAGATTATTATGGGCTTATAGGTGAAGTAAAGACAGAGCCTATGTATGAGCTTCTCAATAATATGATTAAAGTTAGGAAAAAATATAACTATGGCGAAGAGGACAACTACTTTGATGACCCATCAGTAATTGGTTGGGTAAGAAGGGGAGATTCTGATCACAAGCCTCTGGCAGTTCTTATATCTATAAAGGATATGGCAGAAAAGCAAATGTTTGTCGGTGAAGATGAGGCAGGAGCAGTCTATGTCGATCTTTCTGGTAAGAATGACGAAGTCCTCATTGATGAAAATGGAAATGGAGTATTTACTGTAGGCCCAGGTTCTGTGACCTATTGGGCTAACAAAGAAAGCTTATGAAATATTACGCAGTAAAAAGAGGAAGGAATCCTGGGATTTATACATCCTGGGATTCTTGCCTTAAAGAAGTAAAGGGATTTTCTAATGCTAGCTATAAATCTTTCAAGAAAAAGGAAGATGCCATAGCCTTCATGGAAGATAGACAAGAAGAAATAAAAGTAGATGAGCATACAATAATCGCCTATGTGGATGGTTCCTACAACCTAAAAGAAAAGATTTATGGGGCAGGAGTAGTCTATATCACTAAGGACGGTGAAAATGAGCTATACGAAACTTATAGGGATGACTTTTATAAGCACAGAAATGTTGCAGGAGAAGTTAAGGCAAGTGAGCTTGCTATAAGAATGGCTCTGGGAGAAAAGAGAGAAAAAATCGTAATCTTCCACGACTACCAGGGGATTTCCTCTTGGGCTAATGACGAGTGGAAGGCCAATAACGAGCTAACCATCTCTTACAAAAACTTTGTAAGAGAAGCAAGAAAAAGCCTTAAAATTTCCTTTGTAAAAGTTAAGGGCCACTCAAACGATAAGTACAATGACTGGGCAGATAAGCTAGCAAAAAAGGCAGCCCTAGTTGAATAGTAAGGGAAAAGTAGTAGAATAAAAATGGGAAATGAAGTTCTTCCCTAAACAAACCGCTATAAGCTGATGACTTCTGTGAATACAGGGGTTGGCAGCTTTTTTTTATTAAGGAGTTAATATGTTAGTAAACCTTGCAATTATTATGCTTACAGGCCTAATGGGTGGAAAGATTTTTTCTAAAATTAAAATCGCTCCCCTCCTAGGTATGCTTTTGGCAGGAATTCTTATAAGCCCAAATCTCTTGGGACTTGTGAGAGGAGATATAAGTAATCTTTCCAAAGATTTAAGGCAGATTGCCTTAGTAGTAATTCTTACTAGGGCAGGTCTTTCTCTTTCATTTGAAAGGCTTAGAGAAGTTGGGATATCAGCCGTCCTAATGACCTTTCTTCCGGCGAGCTTTGAGATTGTAGCTATTACATTTTTGGCAAATAAAATTTTTAATCTCCCCTACCTTGACAGTGCAATCTTAGGGGCTGTTCTTGGAGCAGTTTCTCCTGCTATTGTAGTTCCTAGAATGTTAAAACTCATAAAAGAAGGCTATGGAGAAGAAAAAAAGATAGCAGAGATAATCCTTGCTGGCTCATCAATAGATGATGTCTACACCATAGTATTTTTCACAGTCTTTATTAATTTAAAGCTAGGTGGAGAATTTTCTATTGGAAGCTTCCTAAACATTCCTATTTCAATAATAACAGGAATTCTTTTTGGCATCCTTATGGGATACTTGCTAGATATCTTCTACTCAAAAATAAAGCTAAACAAAATCTACCAAGCCATAGTCCTTATGGGGGGATCCTTTCTAATCCTAGGACTTGAAACTTACGCCAAAAACCTCTTTGCCTTCTCAGGCCTTGTAGCTATCATAGCCATGGCTATGACTATCAAAAAATTAAACGAGCAAGTAACTGAGTGTATGCTTGAAGTCTATGGATCCTTGTGGGAGCTTTTCGAGATTCTCCTATTTGTCTTGGTCGGTATTACAGTCGACCTTTCTATAATAGGAAAGGAAATTTTCCCTGCCCTTATCCTAATTACAGGGGGCTTAATTATTAGGATGTTTGGAGTCTACTTCGCCCTTCTTCCTTCTAATCTCAACAAGAAGGAGAAGATTTTCTCTGGTTTTGCCTATCTAGCAAAGGCAACAGTCCAAGCAGCCATAGGCCCTGTCGCCCTAAGCTATGGGATAGGAAGTGGCAAGCTTATCCTAGCTATATCAGTAATAGCTATCCTCTACACAGCTCCCCTAGGGGCTATCCTAACCGATAAGACCTACAAGAAACTATTAGTAAGAAATGAAAAGGTGATGTTGCAGAATAGGTAAATCTATTCTGCTCATCACTTTTTTTCTGG
>NZ_CAMUDP010000019.1:0-39694 GCF_947087635.1 Anaerococcus tetradius | reverse complement strand
AAGAAAGACTCAAAAACTCTTCACTTGTTATGCAAGACGTAAATCATCAATTATTCACTGATGAAGTATTCAAAGAGCTTAGTCTAGGTGTAAAAAATTTTGATGAAGAAAAGGCAAAAATTATTTTGAAAGAATTAGGCCTAAACGAATTTATTGAAAGGCATCCAATGAGTTTATCAGGAGGACAAAAGCAAAGACTTGCGATAGCGTCTCTTATGTGTAAGGATTCTTTATTTGTATATTTCGACGAACCTACAAGTGGTATGGATTATTCAAATATGATAAAAATATCCGAGCTAATCAAAAAATATAGAAGTAAGGATAAAATAATATTTATAGTTTCCCATGATATTGAGTTTTTGAATGAAGTAAGCGATGAGATATTTGAAATATAAAAATAGGGCTGGAAAACAAGTTTTTAGAACTGGTAATTACTCTATAAATTTAAAATTAAGAGGATTTATGTTATATGCTATAATTAAACTAATAGTTGATATCATTTAAGCGTAAGAAGGTGTAACCGTGACTTTATACAAGAGTATATTAGTTGGTTTTTGTGTTCATTCTTGATGTTTTTGGGAGATATGACCTTATATTATGATCTTAATGATTACGATGGCAAGTCCATTTACCTATGCTTTTATCATTGCTGCAGCTAGAATCAAAAATAAAAAGCCATTACCTAAATTTTTATCAGATAGGCTTATGGGCAAGGATAAGCTAAGCGTAATCGAAATGACCTATCCTCAAATTTAAAAAATACCATTTAAATTGCCTGCAAGTTTATCTATCATTACAAGCTTTCATAAAATTTAAGTAAGTTTTCAAACTAAGTACTGTTTTGACGAGGAAGTAAGGAAGCTATACCTGAAAAAAGTGAAAAAATATTAAGAGACTAGCTTCCACAAATGAAAACAGAAGTATTTGAAGGAAGGGGCCACGGACAATTTCTTCATGAACATCCCAAAGAATACGCTAAAAAACTAAAATTATTTTTGGAAAATAAATGAGGAGGATATTATGGATATAACAAGAGTAATCTTAGATGGAATTGCAATGGCTGATATCTTTAACGGTGCGGTGGCAGCTTTTGTACTGATTAACCCGAGATTTTTCTTCGATTCATATCCAAAGGGAATACAAAATTCGGCTCCAGAAAAGATGACAAAAGAAGAAAAAAGAATAAATTTTATACTTACGATTATAATTTCAGGAATCTGTTTGATATATGGAGTTACCTCACTTTTACATTCAGGAATAAGAGAGCTTAGGGAACTTTTTTGGATGAGCTATATTCAGTGGACAATATTAAACTTTGGAGATTTCCTTCTATTGGATGTACTTTTGTTCCAAGGAAAGTACAAGGATAAGATAGTCATACCAGGCACAGAAGGACATGAGGACTACAAATTTGGAAATTGGATGAAACATCTGGCTATAAAGGAACATTTCATTTTGATGCCATTATTACTAATTCCAATAGCATCCATAGTCCAAGCTTGGCTAGTGGTATTACTTGGATTATAAAATAAAATTTGAAAGATATGATTGATTTGTTACCCATATGAAGCATGAGAAAAAGACTATCAAAAAATGTAACTGATATATGATAATTAGTAAAACTAATTTGATTAAAAAATTACGATGAGACTAATTTGGAAATTAGAAAAATATCAAAATCAGATCTAGAAGAATTAGCAAAGTTAATAGTAGATGTCTATAACACCCCATGTGGAAAGTCTCACCTTGCCGACAGGCTAATAGCCTCAATCAGCCGGCAGGCACTAATATGCCCACCGGTAAGGAGAGGTAAAATTTCCTAAGAGAACCTTCTAATGATGGTCAATGATTATTCATAATTTTGCAACAGCCCATTTTTTACTTAATAGAAGCGAGTGTTTAATGCTAATGGGTTTTGATAATGGTGAAATAGATAAACTAAAAGTAATACATTCGATAGTAATTGTACCAAAAGATAATTACATATATATCTGGAAAATTAAATGTTATTGTTTTGACGTGATTTATAAAAGTATTACTGTTGGTTAGTGAAATAAAATACTAGTGATGATATAATGATGAAAAGAGATTTTTTAAAAAAATAGTTCAATCAGCATACTATTTTAAAGGGAGGATATATGAAGAAAAAATTTTTTAGAATCTTTTCAATTCTTATTATTTTACTAGCTCTAGTTTTTATTAGCAGAATATATAATGACCATAAGTATAAAGATACCAATGCTTTAAATTTTCCCAAATATTATAAGGATGTTACTAATATAAGTCTATATCCTACAGATATTGATGGAGTTTATGTAACTTATGTAGATGAGGGTAGAATGCAAGGCTTTAGATTTGTACCTAAGAAAAAATCACATAAGGGACTTGTTATTTGTTATGGAGGTTCTGAAGGAAGCCCAAATTTTGAAAGTGCTAAAAGATTAGCTGAAGAAGGCTATGAAACCCTTGCCCTATTTATGTTTGGTATGAAAAATCAAGAACAGACTTTGAGAAAAATTCCCTTAGAACAATTTGAAGATGTTATAAATTATATAAATAAAAATATAAAAGACAATAAACCGATAAGTATTTTGGCAGCGTCAAAAGGGGCAGAATATGCACTTAATTTGGCTAGCAAATACCCTGAAATAGATAATCTGATTTTAATATCGCCTTCATCTTATAATTTTGCTGGTCTAGATTTTAAAGATTATGGATCATCATGGACATATAAAGGAAAGGAACTTCCATATATAGATATAAAAAAATCATCATTTAACTCATTTTTAAAAAATATTATCGGTCCTGCTGTTATTAAAAGTCCTATTAGCTTTAAAGATACTTATAAAAGCGCAATAGAAAAAGACTCCTCAAGCCAAGAAAAACTAATACCAGTCAAAAATATTAAGGCAAATATATTAATGATAGCAGGCGGAGATGATTTGATGTGGGATAGCCTTGCCATGGCAAATAAAATAAAAGAACAAAACCCTAATGCAAAGATTTATTCTTATAAAGGAGCAGGGCATATATTTGCAGGCAATGGTATTTTAAATCTAGGAAAAATTAGAGTTGCAACAGGTGGAAAAATTGAAGGCAATGAAAAAGCAAGAAGTGAATCAAGAAAAACTATTGATGCTTTCTTAAATGAAAATCATAAATAGATAATTACTTGGGAGTTAAAAAACGAAAAAAATATAGTATAAAAGAAGTGGAATTAATCTGCTTCTTTTTATTTTACAATACGCTTTAAATAGGCTGATGGTATAGTTAAATCAAATAGTGATATTAATCAATATGGGACAGAAAAACTGATTATTGTAAAAAATGAGATAAGCGCTTACTATACCGTTGAAATTAGTGTTCAAAATATCTATCGAATATTTGATAGTTAAGACACAACAGGGGGATAGGTCATCTTTACGGTATGAATAGAATTAAATGACATTAATCAAAAGTTGAATGAGGTTTTTAAATGATTTATTTAATGAGACATGGTGCTGATCCTGATAATCGCTTTGGTGGATGGAGTGGATATGGTTTAACTGAAACTGGTAGACTAGAGCTTCATTGGGCAAAGCATAAATTATCAGACAAGGGTATTACTAGTATATATTCTAGTGATTTGAAGCGAGCAAAAGAAACTGCTGAGATTGTGGCTGATTCACTTTCTTTGGATATCATATATTTGCCTCAATTTCGTGAAGTTAATAATGGATTATTAGCTGGTATGGAAAAATCAGAAGCTTTTGAAAAATATCCTGGAAAATATTGGAGGACACTTGCCTGGACGGAAACATGGCCTGGGGGAGAAAGTCCAGAACAATTCTTTTTTCGTATTAAGGGTGCATGGTATAATTTTAAAAAACAAGTCGGAAAGAGAAATGTCCTATTGGTTACTCATGGTGGAGTAATTAATGTAATATTGTGTTTGGAAAATGGAATAGCTTATACAAATAAAGAAACGCATTTTCAAATAAAAGATGCAGGGATCGTAGAATTAGATGTATAAAAGTTTTTTTAATGACTTATATTATAGGAGTGATACAAGTGACTGATAAAACCGATAAAAATTTTTGGGATAGATTTGCTAAGCTATATGCACCTTTTATGAAAAAGGATCAAGGACTTTATGATGAAGTTTGTAAATACCTTAGTCCTTATTTGAATAAAGATATGGATGTGCTCGAACTTGCTTGTGGTTCAGGGCAATTTTCCTTTTCTCTTTCGGATTTGACTAAGAGTTGGATTGGGACAGATTTTTCTGAGCAAATGATTATTGAAGCTAAAAAGCGTGGGGGAGGCGATAATCTTAGCTTTGAAGTGGCTGATGCAGGGAACTTATCTTTTGCAAATGAAAAATTTAATTGTGTCTTAATTGCTAACGCACTTCATATTATGCCCAAAGCAGATAGGGCAATGAGAGAAATATATAGGGTATTAAAGCCTAAGGGGATTTTGCTTGCTCCTACTTTTCTATGGAAAGAAGGCAAAGAAAGAAATATTTTAAAAAAGATTATGTCAATTTTTGGATTTAAGATGTATGAAGAATGGAATCAAGAATCATTTAAAGAATTTGTTGAAAAACAAGGCTTTTCAGTGCTTGAAATGAATTTGGCCTATGGAGGGTTGGCACCTATTGGGGTGATGATTGCCCAAAAAAAGTCTTGATAATTTTTCTTGTAAAAAATATTACAATACTTAGCAAGGGGCTGTTGCAAAATGAATAAATCGTCTCAATATCATTAGAAGAACCTCCACGGAAAGTCTCACTTTGCCGGTAGGCATATTAGTGCATGTGGAATTATTAATTTATTTTTATAATAACGATTATCAATCTTGGTAAAATTACTATCTAGTATATAGTCGATATAAAATGAAAGGGAATAAATTTGCTTTGGCAATAAAGGAAACTTTGAAGATGACAAAAAGATTAGCATTTCTAATAGCGTATCTCAGCTAATCTACGCCTTAGATGGGTTCTTTTTTGTTTTAGTTGATGGAGTTAAAGCTTTGGTTAAAATTTCTTAATTTATTTACTGAAGATATTGCACAAAAAGAAGGCTTTTTTAACTTATGAATTTATGCTATAATGAGAAAAATAAATAAAGGAGGTTGATTTTATGGGATGGGATGATAAAACAGGAAAGGCTAATGGAGGAAGAGCAGATAAATACGTTGTTCTTCAAGTTGTACTTACAGAGAAATTTTTAGGCACAGGATCTGGAACGGCAAGTCTAACTAACCTTCAAGCTGCCATAAATGAACAAGCAGCTTTAGGATACAGATTACACACTATTACTACTTCATCTTCTGGTTCAAAAGGTTTTCTTGGAGGAGACAAGATTCAGGCGACCATGGTTTTCGAAAGAATTGATTAAAATTGTTTTAAAGAATCTATCAAGCGATAGAAGTAGGTCTTTACTTTAGGCTCTTTAGCAATTGGCCTTTGAAATAATTTAAAAGAGATGTAATAAGTATGTATGTAAATACGAGAAACTCTAGGATAAAAAGCTTTTCAGGGGGTATATTTGAAAATAAGAAAGATTTCTCATTCAGACATTAGAGAACTTGCAGATATCATGGTAGAAGTCTATAATGCGCCACCTTGGAATGATTCATGGACAGAAAAAACAGCTAGCGAATCCCTAGTAACTTTGCTGGCCTATCCTGATTTTTGTGGCAATATTATAGTTGATGGAGATAAAATAATAGGAGCTATAATCGGAAATATTAGAAAATATGCTAGGGAGACCACCTATTATCTCAATGAGTTTTTCATTTTGGATAAATATAGGAGAAGAGGGCTAGCAACTAGCCTATATACTCACACCATAGAAGAACTAAAAAAAATCGGCGTAAGTGGTGCTTTCTTTACAACATTAAAAAACACTCCAGCCTATAGTTTCTATACAAAACAAGGGGCTCGGGATTTGACAGACTCAGCTTGTTTTTACCATAAATTTTAAAATTATACTTAAAGATTTACTTACATGCACCTAACAAAAGTTAGGTGTATTTATTAAGCCTAAGATTAGGAGTTGAGTTATTGGTAAAGTTAAGGAACTTAGTAATGTATATTTATAAAAAGACATAAAAATGATATGATTATAGTTAGGACATACAAGCCTGCCTGCAGAAAAAGAAAAAAAGATTTTTTGAAAAGATAGTTATACCGATTAGAGAAATTTTGGGTAAAAATTTATAAAATTGCGTATTTTTAATATATTTAGCTATACAAGGAAGGTTGGTGATTATTGTGTATATTAAAGAATATAAAGATTTTAAATATGATGAAATAAATAATCTTTATGAACAGCTTGGATGGAGTGCTTATACAGAGAATATGGATGCTTTAGAGCAGGGCTTTAAAAATTCCTTGAAGGTCTTAGCAGCATATGAAGATGAGAAACTATTAGGACTAATACGAGCAGTTGGTGACGGATTTACAATTGTTTTCATACAAGATCTTTTAGTCTTAGCCGAACAACAAAAAAAGGGTATAGGGACGGCTCTAATTCAAGCTATGCTTAGTTTGTATCCTGAAGTTAGACAGATAGAACTTGCAACAGACATCGACCCTAAAACCATAGCCTTTTATAAATCGCAAGGCTTTAGAGAACTTTCAGAAATAGGATGTTGCGGTTTTATGAGATTATTATAGCTTGGGAAAGTTTTGATTAAATAATAAAAATCAATAAAACAAGGGGCCTAGGAGATTATTATTAATTCTCTTTTGCCCCTTTGTTTTTACTTACTTTCGTACTTCAAAAACTTATTTGCTAGGTAGAGGAAGATTAGGACTTCTCCTAGGGCGAAGACTATTAGTTCTAGTAGGTTTTGTGGGCTTATGAATCGGAAGTTGTTAGCTTCTATTGCAAGAAAGCTAAGGCCTATTATTTTTAGGGACTGATAGGCTGAAGCAAATCCTATTATCGTAAATATACTTGATAGGAGAACTATGATTCCAAAGGATTTAAGCCTTATAGCAAGGGCTTCGAAGATTGCAATTATAGGAAGGGATAGGAGGATGCTTAGACCTATATAATAAAAATATATTGTAAAGTCTATGCTTGAAAAGCCTCCTATAAATTTTCCTCCTAGGTAAAAGAGGGCCAAGAAATATATTTGGCAAAGGCTAATTATTATAAAGGCTACAATTAGCTTAGCTATTATGAAGTCAATGTTTTTTCTTGGACTTAGCCTAATAAATTTAAGACCTGCCTTGTGCTCTGGTGCCCAAAGACTTGCTATTATAATAGCTATAAGGGGGATATAGAAAAAGGAGAAGTAAAATAAACTTACCTGAGTCCACAGACTTTGCCATTCGTTTGTTAAAGTTTCCCTATTGCCCATAAAGTTTATTAGGCCAAAGGCATTGGCTAGCAAGGGGATAATTAGACTTACTAGCAAAATATTTATAATTTTTATTTTTTTAAATTCTAATTTTAACATACATCCTCCTAGTCCTTGTACAAGTTGTAAGTTTTCATCTCTTTTATATAGATTATAGTTAACATTAAGAGTATGAGGGCGATTATTCCAGTATAGAAATTTATAGGATTTAATACTTGAACAAACTTATCACCTTCTTTGACATAAGATATATTTAGTAAACTAGCCATCCATCCAAAGGGATTAACAAAGCATAGAAATTCTGATGTAAGCATAGTTATTATTCCAGTAAGTCCACCTACTATCGAAATAAATGATAGGGTGTAGACTCTTTTTGCCTTCATTTCTATAATCATAAATAGACCCATAAAAAACAAATTTGTTAATATTGCAGATAGGTTTACCAGACCAAATCTCAAGATCATGTCAGTATCCATATTAAAATTAGCTGACTTTTTTGCAAGTAGGAGAAAAACAATAGCTTCTACTATTTGCAATAAGACTAGCTTTAGGGATAGGTTTTTAAATTTATTTATGAGTATAGAATTTACTTTTTCTCCAAGACTTACTTGCAACTGCCACATCTTGTTTTTTTCCTCGATTTCAATCACTTTTTTAACCAAAGATGAGATTAAAATTGGATTTATCAATAAGGAAATAAATAAATAGGTGTCTAAAATGTCGGCTAGGGGATAATTTCCCTCCGCAAATGATTTTGAAAGGCTGAACCCTGCTACCATTAGCATTTGAGCGAAAAATACTATTAGGATTAAGAAATTTATCCCCAGTCTTTTGTATTTTTTTCTTTCTAAATTTGCCATATTAAGACCTGCTTTCTTCGATAAAAAGTTTTTCTAGGCTTTCTTTTTCTTCTTCAATCCTGTATATATCAACCTTTCCATATAGGAAATTTACAATTTCTGATATTTCCTTGTTTGAAATCTTGCCTAAAACAATCTTTTTTCCCTTAAACCTTGCTTGGTCATAGTCTAAAAGAGCGATGGCCTTTTTGTTGTCAGATGTTTGGATTGAAATAAATGGTGGATGGAGTTTCCTATAGTCTTCCAAGCTTCCGTTGTAGGTTAATTTTCCTTCTTTGAGGATACCGATGTGGGTTGAAATTTTTTCCATTTCATCAAGGATATGGGAAGAAATTAAGATGCTTGTAGAAGTATTTTTCACAATATTTTTAAATAAATTTCTCATCTCTTCGATTCCCTGAGGGTCAAGACCATTTATTGGTTCGTCTAAAATCAAAAGTTTAGGATTTCCGATAAGAGCGATGGCAATACCAAGTCTTTGCTTCATCCCAAGTGAATAATCCCTAGCCTTTTTCTTGCCCACATTATGAAGGCCAACAAGGTCAAGTGTTTTTGAAATTTCTGCCTTATTTATGCCCTTAAGGCTACAAATTATTTCAAGGTTTTCATAGCCACTTAAGTGGTCGTAAAAAGATGGATTTTCAATTAGGGCACCGAGATTTTTATTGAGATCTTTTTGGTTTTTAGGACTTACTTCCTCGCCAAAAACTCTAATTTCTCCTCCGTCTTTTTTTACAAGACCAAGTATAAGTTTCATAAGTGTAGACTTTCCTGCTCCATTTTTGCCTATAAGGCCGTAGATTGAGCCTTGTTCGATTTCTAGATAGTCAATATCTAGGACTTTCTTCTTGTTATAGGATTTTTGTAAATTTTTTATTTCTAAGATTTTTTTCATAATCATTCCTCCTGAAAATAGGATACCAGGCTAAGATAACGATAAAGTCTACCTAAGCTCACTTTTACATCACAAAAGGTAACTTATTAAGTAAGTGGTGTATAATAAGCTTGATAAGGGGGATAAGATGGACATAAGAAGAGATTTTTCTATTCTAGTAGTAGATGATGAGAAAAGCCTACTAGAAAATCTATATGAATTTTTAAAAAATAAGGGATTTAAGAAAGTTTATACAGCCAAAAATTTGAAGGAAGCGAACTTCAAATTAGAGAACTTTAAAATTGACCTAATAGTTTTAGACCTAATGCTTCCAGATGGGAGTGGTTTTGACTTGCTAAAGGAAGTTAGAAAGACATCTGATCTTGCTGTAATAATCCTCTCTGCCCTTGATGGCATAGATGACAGGAAGGAGGGCTTCGAAAATAAGGCTGATGATTACTTAGTAAAGCCCTTTTTTCCAGATGAACTCCTTTGGAGAATAGATGCAGTTTTAAGACGCAGTAAAAAAATAAAAAACGAGGAGAAAATATCCTTAGGCAAGGTGATCTTCGATAAGGCTAAGGGTATCCTTATCAAAAATGGTGAAGAGATTCCCCTAACTGCCACCCAATTTAAAATCCTATCCTATTTGGCTGATAATATGAATATGATTGTCTCAATTGACCGTATTTTGGAAAATATTTGGGAAGATTCCTATGGTTATGAAAATACATTAATCACTCACATCTACAGGATTCGTGAAAAACTAGAAGACAATCCAAGAGAACCTAAAATCTTAATAACCATCAAGGGTCTGGGCTATAAACTTGTGAAAGAAGACTGAGATGTTTAATTATATAATAAAAAGATTTAAAAAAATCGTAATAAGAATCCTTGCCCTTTTGTTTTTTCTAATATTTTTATTAATGGTCTTTCTCTACCTAAACTACAAGTTGGGAGATAAATATCCAAATCCTAATGACCTTTATACCTATGTAGAAAACAATAAAACCGACTCCTACCTAAACGAAAAAAACAAGGACTTTTTAAAAGAAAATGATATTTGGGCGCTTAGGCTAGATAAGAATGGCAAAGTAATCGAATCTTTTAATAAACCAAGGCAAGTTAAGGATAAGTTCGACCTTACAGATGTAGCCAGCTTTACCAGGTATTACTTAGCCGACTACCCTGCTTTTACCTATATTTTAGGAGATGGCCTACTTGTATTTGCCTATCCAAAAAATTCACTGGATAAGTTACCCTTTAATTATTATAACTACCAGGACCTTATTTTTAATTTACGGTTAATTGTCATTTTTTTAATACTATTTTTACTCTTTGTCTATGTATTTTATAGGATTGACATCAAAAATATCTTAAAAAATATCCTACCATTGCAAAAAGCGATAGATAAGCTATATGAAGATGACTATGAAAGCTTAGATGAGGATGGAGAGCTAAAGGATTTGGCTCTATCCATTAACAAGGCAAATGAAAAGTACAAGGATCTAAAAGAAGGCCAGGACAAATGGATAAGAGGCCTAAGTCATGATGTAAGAACTCCCCTTGCCAAAATCTCCTGGGAGCTTAGCAAGGAAAATATAGAAGATATGGATAGGGGAAAAATCCAAGACCAAGTTCAAAAGATTTCAAATATCCTAGAAGGTCTTAATCTAACCCTGTCTTTGACTAAGATAGATACGGAAACTTTCAAGGAAGAAAATCCCATAAAGCTCATCCGAAAACTTATAGTGGACAAACTAAATGAAAATCCAAAAAGACAAATTATATTTGAAAACAAGCTAGAAAAACAAAATCCAAGGATCAAGATGGATTCTAATTTATTTTTAAGGATGCTAGAAAATATCCTAAAAAACTCCCTTGCATATACAGATGGGAAAATCACCTTAGCTATATCTGAATCGGCCAATAATTTAATCATAAGAATCCTAGATGAGGGGGAGGGAATATCTGAAAATATCATAAGTAAAGTCTATGGAGAGGACTTAACAAATATTACCAAACATGGTTTAGGAATATTTATCTCCAAGCAAATAGCAGAAGTTCATGGAGGAAGTTTTACTATAAAAAATAAGAATCCCGGCCTTGAAGTGAAATTTGTTTTTGAGTTTAATTAAAATATAGATAGGAGGAGAAAGGCCATGCATTTAGCAGATCCGGGAGATATTAAGCTTAAAGTTTTCTTATTGATACCTGTAATTTTGTGTTTGATAATTTTCTTTTTGGTCGAAAAGACTAAGGGAAATATTATAGCAGGTTTTAATCTTATGGATGAAGAAAAAAAGGAAGATTTGATTAAAAGAGGATATTTAAAAAAAGTCAAAGTCATGATTTTAATAATGTGTCTGCCTTTAGTTTTTGCTTTTTTATCTAGTTTTTTTGTAAGTGATATCGAGCTTTTCGATAAAATCATCATGAATGCCTGGGGCATCTTTGCCATAATTACTATTTTGGGGATTATTCTTGTTAATTATTCTATGAGAAATTAACCGTATATGGGTTTATACCATATGAGGTTTTTGTCTGGAAATTTTGTCAAGCTTATCTTAAAAAAGAGAATAAAGAAAAATCATACTTTAAATAATGCAAAGTCATTGCTTATTTTTGTTTTAAGGGTACTATAAAGTTTGTAAAAAAGGGGTGAATAAATTGATAATAGAAAAAATTATTGGAAATGTTTTTGATATAAATGAAGAAAATTTACAAATCAACTGGCTTAATATGCCTTACGACCATGCCCACAAGAAAATTCAAAGATTTGAATATGAGGGTTTGGACTTGGGTCTAAAGCTTTCTGAGGAGGATAGGCAAAGAGGTCTAAAGCATGGAGATATAATTTATAGAGAAAATAATGTAGTCTATGCTATCAATATAGAAGAGGTCGAATGCTTAAAGATTTCTATGGATGATGCTAAGAGCTTTGTAAACTTAGCCTATATTATCGGCAATCGTCATGCAAAATTGTACTGGTCAGAAGATGGCAAATCTCTAATTACACCATACGAGAAGACCCTAGAAGATATGCTAAAGACTGTAGTTGGTATAAGGATGGATAAGGTTATGGCTAAGTTATTGGCAAAAAACAACTTGATGGCAATTCTACCTCAAGGTCAAGTAGTTGATCATCATAGCCACGACCATGATCACGATCATGACCACCATCACGACCACAATCATGATCACCACCATCACCACCATGAATAGAAAAAAATATGAAGAAGAGCTCATCCTCCTTCAATTAAATGATAGTCAATTTCCTATAGGTTCTTATTCTCATTCTTATGGCCTAGAAAGCTATATCCTAAAGAATTTGATTAAGGATTCCAAAGATACAAAAAAATATTTAATAAACTATCTAAAAACTAGCTTCTATTATAATGATCTTTTAGCTGTATATCTAGCTTACAATTATTTTATAGAAGGAAAAAAAGATGAGCTTTTAGATCTAAATATAAGATTACAGGCTCAAAAAAGCCAAAAAGAGTTAAGGGAAGCTTCAGAGAAGTTAGGCTCAAGACTTATATCGACAGTTCATAAGATGGACATAGCTATGCCAGAACAATACTATGACTACCTAGATTATCATAAGAAAAATGACATTATCATCCATCACGCAGTCGCCTATGCTCTAATTACAGCAAGTCTTGATATTGATTTGACCGCATCTCTTTTGAGTTTTGCCTTTAATATGGCACAGAATCTAGTGATCACAGCGGTTAAGACCGTACCTATCAGCCAGTTTGATGGGCAGAAAATCTTATATGAAATCTATGACTTGATAATAGATTTAGTTACAAAGATAGATAAATTGGATGAGGAGTATTATTTTACTTCATATCCAGGTGTAGAAGTTGCTTCAATGCAACATGAAGTATTATATTCAAGACTTTATATGTCTTAGGGAGGCTTATGGATTACGTAAAAATTGGTGTCGCAGGCCCTGTTGGTTGCGGCAAGACACATTTGATAGAAAAACTAGTAGAAGAATTCAAAAAAGATTATAAGGTTGCTGTTGTTACTAATGATATATATACACAAGAAGACGCAAACTACCTAAAAGATCAGGGGATTCTTGAAAGAGATAGGATAAGAGGAGTAGAAACTGGCGGATGTCCTCATACAGCCATAAGAGATGATGTTTCTATGAACCTTGAAGCCTGTGAGGATTTAGTCAGAAACTTTAAGGATATAGAAATAATCTTTATCGAAAGTGGTGGAGACAACCTATCAGCAACCTTTAGTCCTGACCTTGCAGATGCTACCATCTTTGTAATAGATGTAGCCGCAGGTGGGGACATACCAAGAAAGGGAGGCCCAGGAATTTTAAGATCAGACCTTCTAATCATAAACAAAAAAGATTTAGCTCCTTATGTTGGAGTTGACCTTGAGGCTATGAGAAAGGATACCCTAGCCCAAAGAGGAGATCGTCCATTTATCTTTACTAATATCAAAAATGGCGATGGTCTTAATGATGTCTATGACTGGATAAGAAAGCAAGTCTTATTAGAAGATTTAAGATAATGAAAAAAACATACGCAAGAGCTAGCAGATTATATCTAGAGTTTGAAAATAAGGATGATACAACAATCCTAAAAGATATTTACAATTCTCCACCATTCTTAGTTATGCACACCTTCAAATACGGTGACTTTACCAAGGCTATGATTATGAGCTCAAGCCCAGGTATCCTGGAAGGCGATAGGCAAGAAGAAAGATTTTATGCAAAAAAAAATAGCAAGGTCTTGCTTTCTTCTCAATCATACGAAAAAGTCTACAAGATGAGTGAGGATTCTTTCGCAAGTCGTAGGGTCGAAATTCGAGGAGAAGAAAAATCTGATTTTATCTTTAAACTTTTACCCATGATTCTATACAGGGATTCTGACTTTAGGGAGGAGATCAAGGTGGATTTAGAAAAAGATGCCAGGCTCATCTTTTCTAACTCTTTTGTAGCTGGTAGAGTTGGCAGGGGAGAAAGCTTTGAATTTAAAAGCTACAAGACTAATCTAGATATAAAGCTAGATGAAAAACTTATCTACACCGAAAAAAACCTCATAAGACCAAGAGAACAAGAGATAAATGAACTTGGACTTATGGAAGGCTATGACCACTTTTTGTCTATGGTTGCTATAAATTTCGCCAATGAAGATAACATTGGTGAAATCCGCAATATAATTGATAAGCATAGCCAAAAAAGAGGCCTAAAAGGTGGGGCAAGTTTAAGTTTTAGAAATGATATTCAAATCAGGATTTTGGGCAAGATGGGCCAGGATCTAATAGAATGTGAAAAAGAAATTATAGATTATTTGATTGAAAAAGGGGGAAGGATATGCATTTAGTACCAAAAGATATTGAACGCTTGATGATATTTACAGCTGGAGAAGTTGCCAGAAAGCGTAAAGAACGTGGACTTAAATTAAACTATCCTGAAGCAGTCGCTCTAATCAGTGTCGAGCTTTATGAAATGGCTCGTGATGGCAAGACTGTTTCAGATTTGATGCAAGAAGGCAGGAAGATTCTAACAAGAGATGATGTCATGGAAGGGGTCCCTGAAATGATTAAGGATGTACAAATCGAAGCCACATTTCCTGATGGAACCAAGCTTGTAACAGTTCATCAACCAATCGTATAGGAGGCAAAAATGATTCCAGGTGAAATTTTTTATAAGGATGAAGATTTGATTTTAAATGAAGATTTCGAAGCTATAGAACTAGAAGTAACAAATACTGGCGATAGGGCTGTACAAATCGGTTCTCATTTTCATTTTTTTGAAGTAAATAGATATTTGAAATTCGATCGTAAAAAGGCCTTTGGCAAAAAACTAGATATTCCTGCAGGAAATGCCATTAGATTTGAACCAGGTCAAACCCATAGGGTAAGATTAATTGATATCGGCGGAAATGGAAGGGTTATAGGCTTTAATGGACTTACAAATGGTATAACCCATGATATCAAAAAAGATGAAGCCATGAAAAACCTAATTCAAAAAGGCTATGCTAATATCAATAGTGATGGGGAGGAATAGATGTCATTTAAAATCTCAAGAGAAAAATACGGCTCTATGTATGGGCCAACAACAGGCGATAAAGTCAGACTAGCTGATACAAATATTATAATAGAAATAGAAAAAGATTATGCAATTTATGGAGATGAATCAATCTTTGGTGGTGGTAAGACTGTAAGAGATGGAATGAATCAATCTTCAACTGCAAGCTATGCCTCAGGAACTTGCGATACAGTAATTACAAATGCAATTATCCTAGACTATACTGGCATCTACAAGGCAGATATAGGCATTAGAGATGGTATTATTACAGGAATAGGTAAATCTGGAAACCCAGATATGAATGATAATGTAAATCCCGGTCTTGTAATAGGGGCAAGCACTGAAATAATCTCAGGTGAAAATAAAATCGTAACCGCTGGAGCAATTGACACTCACGTTCATTTTATATCAGCCGATCAAGCAAACACTGCCCTCGCAGGAGGAACTACTACCCTAATAGGTGGTGGAACAGGCCCTGCTGATGGAACAAATGCTACAACCTGTACTCCTGGCCCTAACCATCTAGAAGCTATGCTAAAATCAGTCGAAGGATATCCAGTAAATGTAGGACTTTTAGGTAAGGGTAACTGCTCAAGCAAAGAGCCCCTTTATGAACAAATAAAAGCAGGAGCTTGTGGTCTAAAAATTCACGAAGACTGGGGAGCAACAAGAGCTGTTATAAATGCCAGCCTTGAAGTTGCCGATGAGTGCGATATAGCAGTTGCAATCCACACCGACACCCTTAACGAAGGCGGTACAATCGAAGATACCCTAGATGCGATAGGCGGAAGGGCTATACATTTCTTCCATACTGAAGGAGCAGGAGGAGGACATGCACCAGATCAAATAGTTGCAGCAGGCTTTAACAATGTCTTTCCAGCATCAACAAATCCAACTATGCCTTTTACCATAAACACATCTGATGAGCACTTGGACATGGTTATGGTTTGCCACAATCTCGACAAAACCATAGAAGAAGACGTAGCCTTTGCCGACTCAAGGATTAGACCAGAAACAATAGCTGCAGAAGACGTCCTCCAAGACATGGGAGTATTCTCAATAATGTCTTCAGACTCTCAAGCCATGGGTAGGATAGGCGAAGTTGTCATGAGAACATGGCAAACAGCCTCAAAGATGAAGGACCAACGTGGAGCTCTCAAAGAAGATGAAGGAAATAATAACGATAACTATAGGGCCAAAAGATATGTAGCCAAATACACTATAAATCCAGCCATAGCCCACGGAGTATCTGAATATATTGGTTCAATCGAAGTCGGTAAACGTGCAGACCTAGTCCTTTGGGAGCCAAAATTCTTTGGAGTTCGTCCAAAACAAATCCTAAAAAATGGTCTAATAATAATGGCACCATCAGGAGATCCTAATGCATCCATACCAACACCACAACCTGTTATATATAGAAGAATGTATGCAGCCATTGGCGGAGGAATCGGAAACTCTTGCATGACCTTTGTTTCAAAAGCAGCCTATGAAGCAGGCATAAAAGAAAAACTAGACCTAAAAAGAATGGTGTTACCAGTTCATAATTGCAGAAACATCGGCAAAAAAGACATGAAACTAAACTCAGAAACACCAAATATCAAGGTGGACCCAGAAACTTACGAAGTAACAATTGAAGGAAAGAAAATAACATGTGACCCAGTAGACAAAGTCGCCCTAGGTCAATTATATAATCTATTTTAAAATAAATACAATATCTTAACAAGAACCCCAAAATCCTTTGGATCTTTGTCAAATCGTGTTGGTAAATAAAAATCAACCAAATTCTTATTTAGGGATAGAAATTTCTATCCCTGATTTTTTTGTACACTTAAGTGAGTTGAGCGAACGAAAGAGAGCGAAACAAAAAACCACCTGCTATGCAGGTGGAGGGATTTAGCTTTAGCTTCAAGCACCAAGAAAACCTCCTTAAAGTATAATTGTGATAGTCACATGCACAATTAAATAAGGAGGTAATCATGGATAAAAACACTTTATCGCATACAAGCTGGAGATGCAAATATCATATAGTTTTTGCACCAAAATATAGAAGACAAGCAATATACAGACAACTAAGAAAAGACATAGGGAGCATACTCAGAGAATTATGCTCAAGAAAAGGAATAAACATAATAGAAGCAGAGCTATGTCCAGATCATGTACACATGCTGGTAGAAATACCGCCAAAATATTCTGTATCACAAATAATGGGATATTTAAAAGGGAAAAGTTCACTAATAATATTTGATAGACATGCCAACCTAAAATATAAATATGGAAACAGACATTTTTGGTGTAGGGGATATTATGTAGATACAGTGGGAAGAAATGAAAAGAAAATAAAAGAATATATACAAAATCAATTAAAAGAAGACTATTACACTGACCAAATAAGTATAAAGGAATACTATAACCCGTTTACTGGAGAGGAAGTCAAATAAAAACAAATAAAAAAACTGCTTAAGCAGTAGTTGGGATAGTGGTGCATGTGAAGGAATACTCGAAGCCCCAATAGGGGCGTGCCGGTATTCGCGCATTATAGGCGCTGTGCAAACTACCAGCTAAGCTGGTAGTTTTGATCACTAGAAGATATCGAACTAGGGCTTATGATTGGAGAGGTAAATAAAATTAAATAGATTTAGATTTTTATATGTTGTATAATATAAGTGATAATAGTTATCAGTAGAAAAGGAAGGTGGATTTTGTGAAGCTCTTATATTTTTTTGATGATAAGATGAATCCCCTTCCATAATGATAGAGAATGGAATCTTCTTAGCAAAAATCTAATTAGAAAAAATAACACATTTAAGGATATTTAGTTATGTCTCTTTTGCTTTAATGATTTCTTATGAAAGAATTGGGAAAAGGTATAAGATATGAAAGTTTTGGAGTTTGTTCATGATTTTACTTGAATTGTTTATTTTATGTGCTGTATTTTTTATCCTATGCTTTGTGGGAACGGGTACAGATGAGAAGAATTTGAAAAATTATATGTCCTATCCAGATCAAGTCCAAGAAGCTATTAGTAGGATAGGTGAATATCAGGGTAAGTATAAAGAAAGGGGAAAGTTCGCCATTTTCTTGGGCAATTTCATTTTCTTTACATTTTTATTTTACCTCTTGGCTTTAACCTTTCGAAGCAGATACTTTACTGATAATTTCCTAAGTTTATTAATTTTGGGAGAGGGTCTTAATCTCTTTGACCTACTTATAATTGATTTGTTGTGGTGGAGAAATACAAAAAGGATAAGATTTTCCAAAATCCCAGACAAGACCCTCTACCAAGATCCTAAAAAACATCTAGCTTCCTTCCTAAGAGCCTTAGTTATGTATTTTCTAGTTGCCCTTGTTGACGGATATCTTTTGACCTTGTTTTAATGATGGGAACTTTAGGAGAAAAATATGAATTTTCTTAGTTATGGAGATAAAAATAAGAGGGCGCTTTTATTTATTCATGGTCTTAGTTCAACCTATGACCTATGTTTTGGACAGCTTATCCCTTATCTTAATGATTATTATTTGATTTTTTCTGAACTCGATGGCCACTCTCCGACAAGAGATGATGACATGCTTTCGCTTGAAGATAATATAGATAGATTAGAGGCTTACATAATAAGTGAGATGGGAGGAAGGCTTTATGGTATTTGTGGTTTTTCCATGGGGGCGACAATAGCAGTAGAGCTTATAAGTAGGGGGAATATTAGCGTGGAGAAGGTCTTATTGGATGGAGCAGTTACTAGTGACTTGGGTCTTATGGCCCTTCCTTATACTTGGGCCTTCATTATTGGGACAGAAAGAATTAAAAAGGCTAAGCCTATACCAAAGTTTCTCCTAGATTGGATGCTGGGTAAGGATAACAGAAGCGTCATAGAAATGATGTATGATAAAATAAGTAAGAGGACTATAAGGAATGCTTTAAAATATCTCTACCATTACCAAATCTCCGAGTCCTTGAAAAATTTTACAAAGCCTGTTTTGTTTTGGAGGGGAAGTGAAGAGCCTATTGCCAAAAAAAGCGAGGAGAACTTAAAAAAGTATATAAGTGATATGCAAAGTGAAGTCTTCGAAGGTCTAGGTCATGGTCAATTCCTCCATGAACATCCTAATGAATACTCAAAAAAGCTTAGGAAATTCTTAGAATAAGACTAGAGCCTTCCTTTTTTGATTTTAGCAAGGATAAAGTCAGAAAGGAAGGACTTTTTTTATATTAGCTAAGGATAATTATTAAAGTTAAATAAAAATTGAAGATAATAGCAAGTTCACTTGACAAAAATAGACAAGTAGACTATACTATAAATGTAAAGCGTACATTGCATTTTATTCAAGGAGCTTAGTATGAAAACGAGAATAGCTGAATTAAGAAAGAAAAGAAAGTTATCTCAGGCTGAGCTTGCGGATATTGTCGGAGTAACAAGGCAGACTATCACTTCTATCGAAACAGAGAAGTACATAGCTTCCCTGCCTTTAGCCTACAAAATAGCAAGGTATTTTGGCTTAAAGATTGAAGATGTCTTTGTATTAGATGAGGAGGTAGAAGGATGAATTTGGATACTTATAGTGAAGAATTAAAAAGTAGGGAGAAAATCTATAAGTTTTACATAAGCCTTGCTATAATCTTTATATTTATTGGCGAAGCTTTTCTAAAAGATAAATTTGCCTATAATGATTTTATCTTTGGCTTTGTATATGGACTTCTTATTGGTATGGAGCTTTTTTGTTTTGGAAAAGTTATAAAAATAAATAAGGCGAGAGATGATTATAGCTTGTTAAGGAAAATGTATATAGAGGAAAATGACGAGAGGCAAATTCTTATAAGGCTTAAATCTGGCTATCCTATCCTAACTAACCTATCTCTTGCTATATTTCTATTTGCAATTCTAGCAGGCTTTATAAATAAGGCGGTGTTTGTAACCCTCCTAAGTGTAGGAGTCTTTCAACTTTTAGTTAGTAAAGCTATAAGATTGTATTGGAGAAGGAAAATATAGCCCCTCTTGGGAGTAGACTTTTATGATACTTATAAAAATAAGCTAGCTTAATTGCTAGCTTTCTTTTTTTCATCACCTAAATTCCTAAGTTTTTCTACCTGATCTTCCCTGCCGAGAACTATTAGGCAATCGCCAATTTTTAAGCTATAATCGCTTGGTGGATTGAAAATCATTTCTCCATCTGTAATCTTTTTTATGGCAAGGACTGTAAGGCCGGTTTTGTTTGGTATTTGAGCTTCTATCAAATTCTTGTTTTCTAGATAGGAGCCTTTTTTGACATAGACTTCTTCTAGGTCAAGCTCCAAGTCGCCTATTTTAGTAACAACATCAAGAAAAGATATGATATTTGGCTTAATCATTAGGGAAGCCATCCTATTACCACTTATTTCTATACTAGATAGGGTCTTGTTTGCTCCAACCTTTAGGAGTTTTTCTCCTCCAGACTTACTTAAAGAGTTGGCGATAATATAGATGTCCTTGTTTAAGTTTCTTGCAGTTAGGACTGTAACTATATTATCAACTTCAGAGTCAAGGCAAGCGATTAAGCCCTTAGCCCTACTAATACCAGCATGTTCTAGGACACTTTCTTCTGTAGAATGACCTTCTACAACGAGGATATTGTGGTGACTATAATCGTCAAGGTCATCACGCTTATCAGTTACAACTACAAAGTCGAGCTTCTCATTTACAAATTTATTAATAATAACTTCTGCCAACTCACCAGACCCACAAATAATATAGTGATTATTTAGGCTTAAAATTTTCTTATCCATCTTACTTCCCTTCCACAGATCTCCTACTTGTCCTTCAACAAACATAGCTACAACACTTGTAAAGGCATAACCAACTATACCGACACCAAAAAATATCATGAAAATAGAAAAAATCTCTGATTGGGGGCTTACTGTACCAACTTCTCCAAAACCCACTGTCGAAATGGTTATTACTGTCATGTACAAGGCATCTATAAAACCTACCTTTAGCAAAATCATATAACCCACAACGCCAATTAGCATCAGAAGGCTAAAGGCACAAAAAATTAGCTTGAGTTTTCTTTTCTCTTCCATAAGCCCCTCCTTATTGATGATTATAATATAAAATCCATAAAAAAACTAGATGTTAAGCTTAATTAAGGAAAATAATCATATATTGTAGGTAATTATTTAGATAAATTTATTAGATGACAGAAATAGTTAACAAATGTTATAATTATTTAAAGGAGGAGCTTATGGAGTTAAGTTTATCAATAATTTTTTTTATCGGTGTTATTTTACTTCTTACAGTCTTTAGGTCCCAGTTTAAGGGGGCTTTGGGAGAACTTGCTGTATCTGTAAAGCTTAAAGATTTGGATAAGTCAAAGTATAGAAAACTACATGATATTAAATTAAAAAACACAAGCAATAATACTAGTTCAACCCAGATTGATCACATAGTTGTTTCAACTTATGGAATCTTTGTCATCGAAACAAAGGGCTATAAGGGAAAAATCTATGGTAAAGAAAATTCTAGACAGTGGACGCAAGTTATATTTAAGCAAAAAAACTATTTTATGAATCCTATTCTTCAAAATTATGCTCATATCAAGTCTATAGAAAGTGTAATAAAAGAAGCTTATCCACAAATGCTTTATCATTCAATAATAGCTTTTTCTGGTGAGGCGAATATTGATTCTATTGAAGTTAGTAAGGCTAGGGTCTGTAAAATCGCCTATGTGAGCGATCTAATCAAAGAACTTTCAAGTGAAGAAATTATTTCGGAAGATGATGTTAGAAATATAGTAGAAATAATAGAGAAGAATAAATCTAATGAAAGTGATTTTTCTCATACTAGAGAAATTAAAAATTTGAAAAAAGAAAACGAGGAAAAAATCAAAAAAAATATTTGCCCGAGATGTGGAGGAAAGCTTGTAGAAAGAGAAGGTAGGTATGGGAAATTTATGGGATGTTCCAATTTTCCTAAGTGTAGATTTATAGTTAGTGAGAAGAAAAAATCTTGAAGACTTTTTGACAAATATACAAAAAGCTCTAATTTTATATTTCTAAAGAAGAGTAAAATCAATATTTATCAAAGACTTTGGCAAAATTAGGACGCTTAGAATCACTTAGCTAAGTAAAGACTTTTTTTTAATCTTCCTTGCTAGTAAAATAAAGGAAATGTTTTATTTTATGAATTATAGGAGAAGATGTTAGATATGACTTTGTTTAAAAATGAGTTTCCTATTTTGGAATTTGATGATAGTCCTGTAGCTGTCATAATGCCTAATCATGAAGATTTGGATATTAAATTGCCTAAAAAATGTGTCTATGCCTTTTTGGGCGAGGAAATTAATGATTATGCTTTGAAGAATAAGGCTAAAAAAATTGCCGAGTTTGAGTCAGCTACAAAAGTATATCCGGTTTATGTTTTAAATTATAAGGATCATGAAATATGTCTTGCCCAAGCTCCAGTGGGTGCAGCAGCTGCCAGTCAATTTTTGGATTGGCTGATTGCTTATGGAGTGAGGGAGATAATTTCTGCTGGGACTTGTGGGGCTTTGGTTGATATTGAAGAATCTGTTTTCCTTATTCCAACAAAGGCCCTAAGGGATGAGGGGACTAGCTATCATTATATGAAGCCTTCAAGATTTGTCGATGTTAATCAAAAAGCAATTGATGCTATTAAATCTCTTTTTGATAAAAGAGGCTTAACTTATATAGAAACTGTAACATGGACTACTGATGGCTTTTATAGGGAAAGTAAAGAACTTGTGAAATATAGGATTGAAGAAGGATGTAGGGTAGTGGAGATGGAATGTTCTGCCCTAAGTGCTGTTTCTAAACTTAGAAAGGTAATCTGGGGTGAAATACTCTTTACGGCAGATACCCTCCATGATGTTGAAAATTATGACCCGAGAAATTGGGCAGAAGATACTTTTTCCTATGCCCTAGAGTTGGCGATAGATGCTGTGCTTGAAATTAAAAATTAGGAATTTTCTTTATCTTAGAAATTTCTATGTATTTCAAAGAGATTTTGTAAAAAGTTTTACTTAATCTCTTTTTTCTATTATAATATAAGTTGTAAATTAATGATCTATGGGAGCTATGTGCTGAGAGGAAGTTCGACTTCGACCATCAAACCGGACAGGATAATGCCTGCAAGGGATGAAGCATGTTTATTCTCCTATTAGTGCTTTAGGAGGTTTTTTTAATTTATGAAGTATAAGACACAGATGGAAGCTGCAAAACATGGTTTTGTAACAGAAGAGATGAAAATTGTAGCTAAGAAAGAAAATGTAAGTGAAGAATTTCTTTTGGAAAAAATTGCCAAGGGTGAGATAGTAATTCCTAGAAATAAAAATCACAACTCAATTTCTCCAGAGGGAATCGGATGTGGACTTAAAACAAAAATCAATGTAAACTTAGGTATTTCTAAAGATTTAAACGACCTTGACCTTGAGATGGAAAAGGTAGATATGGCTCTAAAGATGGGAGCTGAATCAATAATGGACCTTTCTAATTATGGTAAGACCCAAGAATTTAGGAAACAACTTATAGCAAAATCTACAGCCATGATAGGAACTGTACCTATGTATGATGCGGTTGGTTTTTTGGATAAGGGACTAAGTTTCATAAAGGCTCGTGAATTTCTCGATGTAGTTAGAAACCATGCCGAAAATGGAGTAGATTTTGTAACTATCCATTGTGGTATTAATAGGGCAAATGCTGATATTTTTATGAGAAATAGAAGGGTTAATGAGATAGTATCTCGTGGAGGTTCGCTCTTATTTGGTTGGATGATGATGAACAATCAAGAAAATCCTTTCTACGAATACTATGATGAACTTTTGGATATCCTAAGAGAGTATGATGTTACCCTATCCTTGGGAGATTCACTAAGACCAGGTGGCATCCACGATGCGACAGACCCTGCCCAAATAGCTGAGCTTATCACCCTAGGCGAGCTTACAAAAAGAGCTTGGGAGAAGGATGTTCAAGTTATAATCGAAGGCCCAGGTCATGTTCCAATCAATGATATCGAAATGAATATGAAACTTGAAAAGAAACTTTGCCACAATGCACCTTTCTATGTCCTAGGACCACTTGTTACAGACATAGCCCCAGGTTATGATCACATCACAAGTGCAATAGGTGGAGCAATAGCTGCAAGCTGTGGGGCAGATTTCCTATGTTATGTAACTCCAGCAGAGCATTTGAGACTACCTGATGTTAATGATGTAAAAGAAGGAATAGTTGCAGCAAAAATTGCCGCTCACGCAGGAGATATTGCTAAATTAAAAGATGCTAGAAAATGGGATCTTGAAATGAGCAAAAGACGCCAAAAAGTAGACTGGGAAGGCATGTTTGAACTAGCCCTTGATCCTGAAAAGTGTAGGGCCTATAGGGAATCATCTAAGCCAGAAGAAGAAGGAACTTGCACTATGTGTGGAAGCATGTGTTCAGCTAGAAATATGAACTTAATCCTTGAAGGTAAGGATATAGTTTTATAGACTTAGGAATATTGCAAGCATCTATGTAAGGATAAAGCATGGATGTTTGCTTTTTTTCAATAAATTTTAGTTCGTCTTAGAAAGAAGGTTCTATGAAAATAAGAGATATTGAGACAGCAAGACTTTTACTTAGAGGATTTCAAAAAGAAGATGCTCTTTGGGCTTACAAAATTTGGAATGACCCTGAGATGGGCAAGTATCTTCCTGATGAAGCGATGGAAGAAATAGATGAAGCTTACATTAAAGAACTAGAACAACTGGGTGATGATGAAGAATGTTGCTATCTAATTCCAGTTCTAAAGGATAGTAAAGAAAGGGTTGGCACTTGCAGTTTTATAAGAAGTCATGATGGAAAAATCTATGATATTGCCTATTGTATTCACAAAGATTTATGGAATAATGGATATGCAACTGAAATTGCTAAAGGATTAATTTCCTTTGCAATGGAAAGTGGAGCAGATAAGGTAACTATAGAAGTAAACCAAGACAATAAGGCTTCAAATCGAGTAGCAGAAAAATGTGGCGGAAAAGTTGTAAGCGAAGATATTTTTGTAAAAAAAGGGACAAATGCTACTAAAAAAACCTATAAGTATGAAATTTCTTTCAAAAAATGATTTTTGTATACATAGGAAAGCCTTTACCATTGCTTGTTTTTAAAATAAATAGTATAATAACTTAGCTAGGAGGATGACTTCTGGCTATTATTTTTTGAAAGGAGTATTTATTTGCAAAGAAATAAAATATTTCACTGGCCAATCTTTATCCTTATGGCAAGTGTAACCTTTATGGCTATTTCAACTGAGCTAGTTCCTTCTGGAATCTTGCCTGAGCTTATGGATGGCTTAGCTATTAGTGAAAAAGGTGCAGGTAATTTGGTAGGCTTTTATGCCATAGCAAGTGCTCTTTTTGGCATTCCTTTAATATCAGCGACTGTGGAATTTTCTAGGAAGAAATTACTGCTAGTTCTTCTAATAGGTTTTTCAATTAGCAATTTAATAGTAGGACTTGCAAGTTCATATACTTTGGCCTTAGTCGGCAGAATAGTCGGAGGGATTTGCGCAGGGGTTTTGTGGCCAATGATTGCTGCTTTCGGAATGAAGCTTACAGATGAAGACCACAAGGGAAAAGCAGTTGCTGTTATCATGAGTGGAACTACTTTTGGTATGAGCCTTGGTATCCCTTTTTTTACATATATAGGAAGAAGTCTCAGTTGGAGGCTTGAGTTTATGGCTATCAGTCTTACAAGTTTTTGTATAGCTATCGCTTGTTTTTTTATGCTTTCTGATGTGAAGGGTGTAAAAAGAGAAAAATCAAACGCACCCCTTACCCTAATTAAGAATAGGGGAGTATTATTGGCTATGTTTCTTACAGCAATAGCTTCCATTACCAATTATGGAATCTATACTTATATTACTAACTTGATTGAATCCATAGATTATCTTAGAGGAATTGGCTTTGCCCAACTTCTTTTTGGAATTGGATCTATTTTATCGGTAATTCTTGCAGGCAAAGTCATTGATAAGCATTTAAGATATTTAACAGTATTTTTGTTTTTAGATTCTTTGCTGGCATTTTTAACATTCGCTCTATTTAAGGGAGAAAGTATCCTATGTCATGTGGGATTTTTCTTGTGGGGACTTGGTTTTGGGGCTCTCGTTGCCTTGTTTCAAACAGCTGTTGCAAGACAAGTTCCAGCAAATGCAGCAGCAGTTGCAACCTCACTTCAATCGGCAACCTTTAATATAACTATAATGTTTACAAGTTCCATGTCGGGGGCAATCCTTGCAAGTCTTTCTATGGAAATCTTGCTTAAAATAATGGTGGTCTTATTAGCTTGTGGTATTGTTGTAGCATTTAGGGCAAAGAAAATTTTAGCCTAAGAGGAGGAAATATGAAGAAAAAATTTGTAAACGCAAAAATATATGGCCATGAAAATCAATCGGAAATTCTAGTAGAAGATGGTAAGTTCCTTGCCTTTGGTAAGGATCTTGATGGGGCAGAAGAGATAATAGACCTAGATGGAAATCTTGTAATACCACCATATGTTGATAGTCATCTCCACCTAGATTATTATATGATAGGAAAGAGCGATGAAGTTAAAAATGAATCAGGTACTCTTTTTGAGGCTATTGATTTATGGAATGACTTCAAAAAAGGAAGCAGCAAAGAAGAGATGAAGGAGAGAATCTACAAGGCAGTTGAAGATTGTGCATCCTACGGAACTCAATATATCAGGGCTCAAACCGACTGCACTGATCCAAAGCTAACTGGAATTAGGGCAGCCCTAGAAGTTCGTGATGAACTAAAAGATAAGATTACCATCCAAGTTGTAGCCTTCCCACAAAATGGGATGTATTCCTACGAAGAAGAAGGAAAAACAGGTAGGGATTTAGTTGAAGAAGCCCTAAGGCTCGGATGTGAAGTAGTAGGTGGCATCCCTCACAATGAATGGTCAAGAGAGCTTGGAGAAAAATCAATCAAAGAGATTGTCCGTCTTGCCGTAAAATATGACAAGCTAATAGATGTTCATTGTGATGAAACAGATGATGTAATGGCAAGATTTGTGGAAGTTTTAAATGCTGAAGCCATGATAAATAAGATAGGAGAAAAAACAACTGCAAGCCACACATGTTCTTTTGGTTCAGTTGATAATTCCTATGCCTTTAGGATGATGGGCCTATTTAGAAAATCCAAACTTAATTTCATAGCCCTTCCAACAGAAAATGCCTTTTTGCAAGCAAGACAAGACACTTATCCAAAACGCAGGGGGCTTACTAGGGTTTTGGAATTTGTAGATAATGGTATAAATGTTTGCTTTGCCCAAGATTCCATAGTAGATCTTTGGTATCCAGCAGGCAATGGCAATCTTATGAATATACTTGATAATGGAATCCACCTTGCCCAACTTATGAGAGAGAAAGATTTTGATAAAAACCTAGACCTCGTTACCTACAATGGAGCAAAAACTATGCATATAGAAGATGAATATGGTCTTGAAGTAGGAAAGCCTGCCAACTTTATAGTTTTGGATGCTCCAAACGAATTTGAAGCAATAAGAAATAGGGCTGAATGTTTGGCATCAATTAGAAAAGGTGAATTCTTATTTAAAAAGAAAAAAAGAGCCTTTGATTATAAATTAAATATCAGATAAGATTTAATCCCCACTTGCCGGGGATTTTTTGCTTTAGGGATTTGGAAGTAAATTTATGAATATTTGACTTAAAAATAACTCATAAAATGGTATATTCAAAATGACGGCTTTTATGAAATTTTTGTTTAATAAAAATAGAAACAAGAAAGGAATTAAGATGAAGACTGATATTGAAATTGCAAAGGAAGTTAAATTAAAAGACATAGATGAGCTTTGTAAGGAATTAGCCCTTACAAATTATGAAAAGTACGGAAATTACAAGGCAAAATTGTCCTTGGAATATGCAAATAATATGAGAGATGATTCAAAGTTAGTTCTTGTTACTGCAACAAATCCAACTCCAAGCGGTGAAGGAAAGACAACTTTAAACATCGGTTTATCCATGGCCTTAAATAGGATTGGCAAGAAGGCGGTATCAGTTCTAAGAGAGCCTTCTATGGGGCCTTCCTTTGGTAGGAAGGGTGGAGCCGCTGGAGGTGGTTATAGCCAAGTTCTCCCTATGGATGAGATTAACCTTCATTTTACAGGAGACTTCCACGCTATAACAAGTGCTGTTAACCTAGTTGCTGCCATTTTAGACAACCATATTTATCAAGGAAATGAAAAAAACATAGATCCAAAACAAATTGTTTGGAGAAGATGTGTTGACCTAAATGATAGGGCCCTTAGAAATATAGTAATAGGGCTAGGTAATAGGACTGATGGAGTTACTCGAGAAGATAAGTTTGATATAACTGTTGCAACTGAGATGATGGCTGTCTTATGTCTAGCAACAAGCATAGAGGACTTCAAAAAGAGGGTTGCTAAGATGATTGTTGCCTATGATTATAACAATAAGCCTGTTACAGTTGATGATATAAAGGCAACTGGTTCTGTTTGTGTAGTTATGAAAGAAGCCCTAAAGCCAAATCTAGTCCAAACTATAGAGCATACTCCAGCCCTTATTCATGGTGGGCCTTTTGCAAACATTGCTCATGGTTGTAACTCCCTCCTTGCTACAAAGACGGGTCTTGCTATAGCTGATTATGTAATTACAGAAGCAGGCTTTGGAGCTGATTTGGGTGCGGAAAAATTTAATGATATTAAATGTAGGCTAGGTGGACTTAATCCATCGGCATGTGTAATAGTTACATCAGTAAGGAGTTTGAAATACCACGCAGGTTTAGGGATTGATGAAATTGATAAGGAAAATCTACCTTACCTAGAAAGGGGCTTTAGAAATCTAGAAATCCATATAGAAAATATGAGAAAATTTGGCAATAATATCCTAGTTGCCATAAATAAATTTCAAAGTGATAGCGAAGAAGAAATAGCCCTCCTTAAAAAATTAACATCAAAAACTGGTATAAAAGCCATTGAGACAAGTGTCTTTACCGATGGAGGAGAAGGTGGCATTAAACTCGCCAAAGAGTTAGTTGAGCTTTGCAAAAATAAGAATGATTTTAAATACCTATATGATACTAAGCAATCAATCAAAGAAAAGATAGCCACAATTGCAAGAGAAATCTATAGGGCTAAGGGTCTTGTATATAGCAAAAAATGTGAGAAGGATATTAAAAGGATAGAAGCTTTAGGCTATGAACAAATGCCTATTTGTATAGCCAAGACTCCATATTCCCTCTCAGATGACCCAAATATTAATATAAACGAAGAGGATTATGAGATAAATATAAGAGAAATAAGAATTAATGCAGGAGCAGGATTTTTAGTAGCCTACACTGGAAATGTCTTGACCATGCCTGGTCTACCAAAAGATGCTAATGCCTATAAAATTGATTTAGACGCCAATAACGAGATTGTTGGTTTGTTCTAAGGGCTTAGCCTTGCAAGGACTTGTAAGTAAACTGTAAACTGATATATTACTTCCAAAAACTTGCAATTTTTATGAAACTATTTATAATATATGTATAAAAAAATTTAGGGTAGATGGAGGGTATATGACAAAGAAATGTTCAATCAACATGACAATTGAAACAAACAATGCTTTTGCTTTACTTTGTTACTCTATCTTTGTCTATATCAAAAAGTTAAGATTTCCATTAGTTAAGTATGACTATGAATTACAAGAGAATCCTGTTTTGGGTTCTCTTTTTACGTTTGTAAATTAATTTCTTATAGGAAAGGATTTTGGAATATGAGTGGTGTAGTAGGAATTAAAAGTGAAATTGATAAGGCTCATAAGCTATATTATTCTTTATGTTCAATCCAACACAGGGGAGAAGATGCAGCCGGCATGGTTCTATCCGACGGAAAGAGACTAAGTAGGATGAGAGCCTTGGGGCTGGTTAATGAAATTTTTGATGATGATAATCTTGTGGATACTCCTGGTGAATATGGTCTAGGTCATGTTAGATCTTCACCTGAGGGAAGAAACATGAACTATAATGTCGAGCCCTTGCTAAGCTTTGCTAGGGATAATGAACTTTCCCTAGGTCATGATGGTAATCTCATAAATTACTATGACTTAAAGAAAAAAGAAGAAAGTATGGGTACGGTCTTTCATACCCATACCGATAGTGAGTTAATCCTCTTATTAATAACTAGATATTATGAGGGCGATATTGTAAAGGCAATAAGAAAGGCAATGGCAGATATCAAAGGAGCATATTCTTGCGTCTTATGTATGCCAGACAAAATCGTAGGCTTTAGAGATTATATGGGGATAAGACCATTGTTTTTGGGCTATGATGAAGAAACGACAATTATTGCAAGCGAAAATTGTGCCATGGAAGTCCTTGATATTGATAATTATAGGGATATTGAGGCAGGGGAAATTGTAGTAGTAGATAAGGAAGGTATCAAGTCTTACCAAGCTTATGATAGGGTAGATTGTAAACATTGTATTTTTGAATACATATATACGGCAAGACCTGATGCCAACATAGAAAATATTAATGCTTACAACTTTAGGGTGAGAAGTGGGGAACTTTTGTACGAACAAGCCCCAGTCGATTGTGACCTTGTTTGTCCAGTTCCTGATTCAGGAACCCCATCTGCTATTGGTTTTGCCCAAAAGTCTGGTATTGCTTTTGCTTCTGGTCTTGTAAAAAACAGATATATGGGAAGGACTTTTATAAAATCTAGTCAGAAGGAAAGGGAAATTGCCGTAAGGCTAAAGCTAAATCCTCAAAAATCCGTCCTAGCTGACAAGAGAATAGTCTTGGTTGATGATTCAATTGTAAGAGGGACAACTTGTGCTAAGCTTATAAAACGAATTAGAAAGGCAGGAGCTAAGGAAGTCCACATAAGAATCTCATCTCCTCCCTTCACACATCCTTGCTTTTATGGGGTAGATACTCCTGATAGAAAAAAGCTTTTAGCCTTTAATCTTTCCCTTGAGCAAATGCGAGAACAAATTGGGGCTGATAGCCTAGAATTTCTTACATTAGAAAATTTGATGAAGCTTATAGATAAGCCTGAAAATTATTGTAAGGCTTGTTTTACTGGACAATATCCAATAGAAAAGGAATGTTTATGAAACTTGCAGTTTTTATTTCTGGGACCGGGTCAAATCTTCTGGCCCTAATAGAAGCTCAAAGAAAAAAATATTTTAATAGCCAAATAAAGCTTATTGTCGCAAACAAAGAAGCCAAGGGCCTAGCACATGCAAGAGATAACAATATAGCCTATATGGTAAGCAAGGATGATGAGAAAATCCTAGCTAAGCTTAAAGAATATGAGATAGACTTGATAGTCCTTGCAGGATATTTGCCAAAGGTAAGTAAAAAAATCATAGATGCCTACAAAATCATAAATATCCACCCCTCACTTTTACCAAAGTATGGAGGTAAGGGTTTTTATGGGATGAATGTTCACAAGGCAGTCTTTGCTAACAAAGAAAAGATAAGCGGAGTTAGTATTCATTATGTAAATGAAAACTTGGACGATGGAGAAATTATTTTTCAAAGAAAGGTCGATATCAGCCAGTGCCAAAGTGCCGAAGCAATTGCCAAGAAGGTATTAGAAGTAGAACATGAAAGCTTGAAAGAAGTAATTAAACAATTGGAGGGATGAAAGTGAGAGCCTTATTATCAGTAACCGACAAGACGAAGATTGAAAAACTTGCTAAAGATTTGTGCGATTTGGGAGTAGAGCTTATATCTACTGGAGGAACATACCAAACAATCAAAGAAGCAGACCTTGATGTAATTGAGATAGAAAAACTTACAAATTTCCCAGAAATATTAGAGGGAAGGGTTAAAACTCTTTCACCCTATGTTCATGGAGGTATTCTTTACAAAAGAGATAATAACAGCCATCTTGCTACAGTTAAAGAGTTAAATATCAAGCCAATTGACATAGTAGTAGTTAACCTATATGACTTTCAAAAGGCTCTTGATGGGGGTAATCCAGAAGAAATCATCGAAAATATAGATATAGGTGGCCCATCTATGCTAAGGTCAGCCGCCAAAAACCACAAGGATGTCTTAGTTGTTACTGACCCAAGGGATTATGAGGAATTGATTGAAAGATTAAAAAATGATGATATAGACCTAGCTTATAGGCAAAGGCTCGCTATGAAGGCCTTTAATCTTACAGCCTTTTATGATTCTCTTATAGGAAGATATTTTTCCAAACTTACAGGTAAAGAGAGTAAATACAAGACCTTCGGTTTTAAGAAAGAATCAGACCTCCGCTATGGAGAAAATCCTGGCCAAAGGGCAGGCCTTTACAATGATCCTTTTGTGAAAGGACTTATGGAAAATATTGAAGTTATCCATGGCAAGGAGATGAGTTATAACAACTATAATGATTTAAACCCAGCCATTGAGCTTTGCCAAGAGTTAGGAGAAAATGCTGTAGTTTGCCTAAAACACCAATCACCTTGTGGGGTTGCAGTAGGAAGTTGTGTTTATGATTCATATATGAAGGCCTTTGAATGTGATAGTCAATCAATCTTTGGTGGAATAGTTGCAGTAAATGGAATAGTTGATAAGAAAGCTAGCGAAAAAATGCACGAAATCTTTCTTGAGATAATAGCTGCAAGGGACTTTACTGATGAAGCCTTGGAAGTTTTAAGAAAAAAGAAAAACCTAAGGCTCGTCAAGGTTAACTTTGATAATGAATCCGTAAGGGAAGAATTAAGATACCTAAATGGTAAGGTCTTAATTCAAGATAAGGACTTTGGAAAAGACGAGATAAATCTAGTAACTAATAAAAAACCAAGCGAAGAAGAAATTAAAGACCTCCTATTTGCCCAAAAGGTCGTAAAATATGTCAAATCCAACGCCATAGTAGTAGCAAGGGGAATGAAGACTCTAGGATGTGGAGCTGGCCAACAATCAAGAGTTTGGGCTCTAGAATTAATCAAAGACCACTTTAAGGATAGAGACTTCAAGGGAGCAGTCCTTGGGTCTGATGCCTTCTTCCCTTTTTCTGATACAGTAGAACTTGCCCATGAAATGGGAATTGAATCAATCATCCAACCTGGTGGATCAATTAGAGATCAAGATTCAATTGATAAATGCAATGAATATGATATGAGCATGGTATTTAGTAAATCACGCCACTTTAAACATTGAGGTGAATTATGAAGATTTTAATTATAGGTTCAGGAGGAAGAGAACACGCTCTAGGAGAAAAGCTTAAAGCAGATGATAGGAAGCTTTTCTTTGCACCGGGCAATGCAAAAACTGAGGATATTGGAAAAAACATAGGAATTGGAGCAGAGGATATTGATAAGCTAGTTGACTTTGCCAAGGAAGAAAGAATAGACTATACAGTTGTAGGTCCGGAAAATCCCCTTTGCTTGGGCATAGTCGATAAATTCTTGGAAAATGACTTAGAGATATTTGGAGTAAATAAGAAGGCTTCAAAGTTTGAGTCAAGCAAGGCCTTCACTAAAGAATTTCTTAACAAATACGGCATCCAAACAGCAAGTTACTTAATGTGTACTAATAAGAAAGAAGCCCTAGCTTATGGAGAAAAATTATTAGAAGATAAGGGAAGGCTTGTTTTAAAAAGGGATGGACTGGCAGGAGGTAAGGGTGTCTATATAATATCCTCCAAGAAGGATTTTGAAAAAAGAGTAGATGAAGTCTTAGCTAAAGATGGGGTCTTGATTATAGAAGAATATCTGGAAGGCTTTGAGATGAGTCTACTTTGCCTAACGGACTCAAAGAGGATAATTCCTCTTCCAACAAGTAAGGACCATAAAAAAATTTACGAAAACGAAAAAGGGCCTAATACTGGCGGAATGGGAACTTATGCCCCAAACATAGAAGCAGAAGCCTTCAAGAAGAAAATCAAAGAAGAAGTCTTGCCAAAGATTATTAAGGGCTTTAATAAAGAAAATATTAATTATAGGGGTGTCTTATTTATTGGCTTTATGATTAATGAATCTGGCATCTATGTTCTAGAATTTAATGTAAGATTTGGTGATCCAGAAACTCAAGTTGTATTAGAATTAATAGACAATGATCTCTTGGACTTGCTAAAGGCGACTTCATCTCAAAAATTAAAAGACATTGACCTTAAAATTAATAATAAAAAAGCCCTTTGCCTGGTACTCGCCTCCGAGGGCTATCCAGCAAGTTATGAAACAGCTAAGGAGATTAGCTTCGATAAGGGGGTTAAATCAAAGATAATCCACGCAGGAACAAGAAAAGATCATGGCAAAGTCCTAACAGCTGGGGGCAGGGTTTTAAATATCCTAGCAGTAGGTGATAGCTTTGATGAACTAATAAAGACTGCCTATGAAGACGCTAAAAAAATTCATTTTGAAGGAAAATACTATAGAAAAGATATAGGTCCTTCAGTAAAAAGAGTCTATGTAAGAAAAAACGATCCATTTGATTTCGAATCTATCAAGCTAAAAGAAAAGATTAAGACCACCCTTGGTATATCCTTGACTGCTCTTAAAATTTATAAAAGATATGATCTTCAGACAAGTGATGATAATGTGGAAAAATTGTTATATACTGTCCTTGCTGAAGCTCCAGTAGATACGGCCTATGCCTTTGATGAGGCCCTAAAGCTTCAGGCAAATTTCAAAAAAACCATAGTTAGCCAATACTTATCTGGTCAATTTAACCCAAGAGAAAAGGGGGTCATAGACACAGCCTGTCTTGTAATTGATGATCCAGACTTTGAAGTGAAGGCTTCTACAGTTTATGAAATCGAAGGGGCAAGTAATCAAGACCTAGAAAAAATCGAGAAATTCATCATAAATCCTGTCGATTCACACAGGGTTAAGCTTTTAGGAATCCCCACAAGTCTTAGGAAAAGTAGCCAGAAAAACTTAGAAAATATTACTTATCATGGCTTTAGGGAATTTGATGAAAAAAAGTTAAGACAATTTATCGAAGAACAATCCCTGGCTATGAGCCTTGATGATTTAAGGCTAGTTAGAGATTATTTTAGAAGCGAAAATCGTGATCCTAATGAAACTGAAATTAAAATTCTAGATACCTATTGGTCAGATCACTGTAGGCACACTACTTTTAATACTTATCTTGATATAGATATAGAAGTTAAGTCCTTATTAGATAAGGCCATCAAGGAATCTTTCAATAAATATCTAAAGATGAGAGAAGATTTATCCATCACAAAGCCTATAAATCTCATGAGTCTTGGCACAATTCTTTCTAAATACATGAGGGCTAAGGGAAAGTTTGAGGACCTAGAAGTTAGTAAGGAAATAAACGCCTGCTCAGTCTACACCAAAGTGAGGGTCCTTAGGGATGGGAAGGAAAGATTAGAAGATTATCTTTTGATGTCTAAGAATGAAACCCACAACCATCCAACAGAGATAGAACCTTTTGGCGGGGCATCTACTTGTCTGGGTGGGGCTATAAGAGACCCTCTTTCTGGAAGAAGTTATGTATATCAAGCCATGAGACTAAGTGGGGCTGGTAATATTAAAGAGGCCTATGAAGATAGGCTAGAAGGAAAACTTCCTCAAGCAAAAATTACCAAAGAAGCAGCCCTAGGTTATTCTTCCTACGGAAATCAAATCGGCCTTGCAACAGGTCTTGTAGATGAGTTTTATCATGAAGGCTACACAGCAAAAAGATTGGAATGTGGGGCAGTTATTGCAATAGCTCCAAGGGAAAATGTAAAAAGATTAGACCCTCTTCCAGGGGATTTAGTAATACTTCTTGGGGGCAGGACTGGTAGAGATGGTATAGGAGGTGCTACAGGTTCTTCTAAATCTCACAAGCTTACTTCAATTCACACAGAATCAGCCCAAGTTCAAAAGGGAAATGCTCCAGAAGAGAGGAAAATCCAAAGACTCTTTAGAAGAAGTGAAGTAAGTAAGCTTATCAAAAAATGTAACGACTTCGGTGCTGGCGGTGTAGCGGTAGCTATAGGAGAGCTGGCCGATGGTATTGATATCTACCTAGACAAGCTTCCTTTAAAATATGAAGGTCTAAAGCCTTTTGAAATAGCCATATCAGAATCCCAAGAAAGAATGGCCCTTGTAATTGATAAGAAATATTTAGATGAGTTTATGGCCTATGCTAAGGAAGAAAATATTGAAGCAAGTGTAGTTGCTAGAGTAACTGATAATAATACTATGACACTTTTCTATGAAGATGGCCTAGTAGCTAAGCTTTCTTATGATTTCATCAACACAGATGGGGCAGAAAGATATGCAAAAGTAGCTTATGTTAGCGAAGATGTACCTAGCATCCTAAAGGCTAAGGATGATGATCCAAAAAAATTCTATGACAAAATAAAAGAACTTGATCTTTTAAGTAAAAGGAATTTAATAGAAATCTTTGACCCATCCATAGGAAGAAATACTGTTTTAAATCCCCTAGGAGGAAAGAAACTCCTAAATCCTTGCCAAGTCATGGCGGCAAGGATTCCAGTAGATGAGGGAGTTTCAAAAACTGTATCATTAATGTCCTATGGTTTTGATCCAAAACTTTCTGATATGAGCCAGTATTTGGGAGGCTATTATGCAGTAGTTGAGTCTATAGCAAGATTAATAGCAGTAGGATCAAGCCTATCTAAGATTAGATTATCTTTCCAAGAATTTTACGAATCAATGGATAGGCCAGAAGCTTGGTCAAAACCCCTCAAGTCCCTCCTTGGAGCCTTCGAAGTATCAAGCTTTTTTGAAACACCTCCTATAGGGGGGAAAGATTCGATGAGCGGTACTTTTGAAAATATTAAAGTTCCACCTACCCTAATATCTTTTGCAGTTACTACAGAAGATATAGAAAATATTATTACAAATGACCTAAAGGGACTTGGAAGAATAGGAATTATTAAAACGCCCTACAGGGAGGATGGAAGCTTAGATTTGAGAGAATTAAAAGATAACTTTGAGAATCTAAATAAAGATATAAGAAGTGGCAATATCATTTCAGCCATAGCCCTTACTAGAAAGGGACTTTTGGCAGACTTATATGAACAAGCTATTGGAAACACTGGCTTTGAAATAAACTATGATAATCTTTACAATCCTATGTTTGGCTCCTTCCTTGTGGAATATAAGGATAATCGTGATTTTATAGAAAATATCGGAAGTTTTAAGGAGGAGATAATAGTTAATGGCATTAAACTTGATGAAGAAAAATTAAATCAATCCTATCTCCATGGTCTAGATGAAATCTTCCAAGCTTATGATGATATAAGATGTGAAGCTTTAAAGCCTAAAACAGTTCCTAGAAAATTAAAATCCGATATGCCAGTTGATAAGCCAAGGGTCTTAATACTCACAGCTCCTGGTACTAATTGCGAACTTGATAGCGAGATGGCCTTCAGGAAGGCTGGGGCTGATACAGAAATTTTTGTCTTTAGAAATCAAAATGAAAGTGATATAGAAGAATCAATTGATATACTTGCTAAGCTTTTGGAAAAATCACAAATATTTATGCTACCAGGAGGCTTTTCACTTGGAGATGAGCCTGATGGTTCAGCTAAGTTTTTGGCAAATATTTTAAGAAATGAAAAAATAGCCAAGGCAATTGATATCTTATTAAGAAAAAATGATGGATTGATCTTAGGAATTTGCAATGGCTTCCAAGCTCTTGTTAAAACAGGACTCTTGCCTTATGGAAAAGTAAAAGTCCAAGAAGAAGATGATCCCACCCTAAGCTTTAATAAAGCATCCCGCCATATAGCAAGTTTTGTAAATACTAGATGTTTGACAAATAACAGCCCATGGACAAGGGGCCTTGATCTAAATAAAACTTATAGACTTCCAATCTCTCATGGGGAGGGAAGATTTATAATCAATAAAGATAAATTAGAAGAACTTCTTGATAAGGATCAAATCTTCTCTATTTATGAGTCTTCTCCTAATGCTTCTGACTACAATATAGAAGGAATTTTATCGGAAGATGGCAAAATTCTTGGAAGAATGGCCCATGCTGAAAGAATTGACGATGACTTATTTAAGAATGTGTATGATGTTGGTGGCGAAAGTTTATTTGAAAATGCAGTAAATTATTTTAGAAAGGAAGAAAGATGAAATTTTTAGGAGATGGATTAACCTTTGATGATGTCCTTTTGGTACCAGGCCCTTCGGAAGTTTTGCCAAATGAGGTAGACACGACAACTTATTTGACAAAGAAGATTAAACTAAATATACCTATGATGTCGGCAGGTATGGATACTGTTACAGAATCTCAGATGGCCATAGCCATGGCAAGGCAGGGTGGTATAGGAATAATCCATAAGAATATGCCAATAGACGAACAAGCCAGACAAGTTGATCTGGTCAAAAGGTCAGAGCATGGAGTCATAACCGATCCATTCTACCTTCACCCAGACAACATCCTCCAAGATGCCCTTGATATTATGAAGAACTATAGAATATCCGGCGTTCCTATAGTGGATAAGGAAATGTATCTAAAAGGAATTTTGACTAATAGGGATGTGAGATTTGAAGAAGATCCCAAGGTCTTAATTGATACAATAATGACTAAAGATAACTTGGTTGTAGGTTATGAGGGAATCAAGATGAAAGAAGCTATAAGCCTTATGGAAAAAAGTAAGATTGAAAAACTTCCTATAGTAGATGAGGATAATAAGCTAAAGGGTCTTATCACCATAAAAGATATAGAAAAATCTAGGCAATACCCAGAATCTGCAAGAGATGCAAACAACAGATTAGTTGTAGGAGCTGCAGTAGGTATTACTAATGATATGATGGAAAGGGTAGATGCCCTTGTTAGTGCTAAGGTAGATGTGATTACCCTCGATACAGCCCATGGTCATTCCAAAAATGTCCTAAGGGCAGTAAGAAAGATAAAGGAAAAATATCCTGACCTCGATTTAATAGCAGGAAATGTTGCAACAGCTGAGGCAACTCGTGATCTTATAGAAGCAGGCGTTGATGCAGTTAAGGTCGGCATAGGGCCTGGATCAATTTGTACAACTAGGGTTGTTACAGGCATAGGAGTTCCACAAATAACAGCTATAATTGATTGTGTAAAAGAAGCTAATAAATACGATATTCCTATTATAGCTGATGGGGGTATCAAGTATTCTGGAGATATTACCAAGGCCCTTGCTTGTGGAGCAGCTGTAATTATGGCTGGTTCCCTATTTGCAGGAACTGAGGAATCTCCAGGAGAAACTATCCTATATGAAGGCAGACAATACAAGGAATACCGTGGTATGGGTTCACTTGCCGCAATGAAAGATGGATCTGGAGATAGGTATTTTCAAACCAATACCAAAAAATATGTGCCAGAGGGAGTCGAAGGTAGAGTTGCCTATAAGGGCCCAGTTGGAGAAGTTGTCTATCAATTACTCGGTGGTCTTAAATCTGGTATGGGCTATGTTGGAAGCAAAAATTTGGCTGAACTTTATGAAAAGGCTAAATTTATAAAAATTACTTCAGCTTCCCTTATAGAAAATCACCCTCACAACATTACCATAACTAGAGAATCACCAAACTATTCTAAAAACTAGACCAGCTATCAAATGTCAAGAGAAAATAAAAAATAATTTATCTTGAA
>NZ_CAMUDP010000018.1:0-41121 GCF_947087635.1 Anaerococcus tetradius | reverse complement strand
GGCGTGCCGGTATTCTTCTTATAGGCCCTGTGCAAACTGCCAGCTAAGCCGATAGCTTTGATTAAGGAGCTTAGCAAAGCTAAGGATTGTTTTATGCTATTGAAATTAATTATCATTAGATGTAATATAAAAGTAAGTAAACTAAGAATTGGAAAAGGGTTAGGGGATGACAAGAGATTATAGGAACGTTTTCTTGGATGATCAAATTATAATAAGACTAAAAGAAGCTGATAAGACTTTGACCATAAAAGATAGTCCAGCAGGTATTAAAGATTGCAAGGAAAGCAAGCCCTCAAATAAATTAAACTTGAAATTGATAATGATGGCCCTTGTGGCTATAATTGTTTTTCAATCTCATTATTATTTTCTCTTCATTTTTTTGTTGGCATACTTTATACTTATGAAAAAGCCACAAGCAAGTGAAGGTGAAGGAGAGAGTGATACTGAAATTGTCTATAAAGAAAATATTTTAAAGCCTATCTTAGCTGAGATTTGTCCAGGGACGAGCCTTGATTATTCTCCAGCTAATGATTACGATGTCTATGAAAAACTCCTTCCTAGGGCGGATAAATATTATTCAGATTGTCATATACAATTTGCTTTCGAGTCCAAGACAGAATTTTCTAATATGACAGCTTATCATTATAGGTCTTCATCCAAGGGCAAAAGAATTTATATCGAAGATTTTGATGGTCAAGTCATGTTGATTAGACAACAGACCAAGCTAAGGGGCCATATTAGGATATTCCCTAAAAAAAGTTATAAGGGGGAGGATTACAATCCCTATCTAAAAAAACTAAGGGATGAAAGAGAAATTATAAGTGAATCCTTATCTTTTAATGAAAGTTATGCTGTATTTGCCACAGATGATTTCTATACGAAATTAATCCTAGATCCAAGTCTTATAGAAAGATTAAATGCTTGGAGCGAGAGGATGAATATTTGCCTATATATTAGTGAAAGCATTATTGCCATAGCCTTTGATTCCAAGGCTAGTCTTTTTCCTTGTCCATCTACAATAAATGAAGTTAAGAATTTAACTCTTGTAGGCGAATATGAAAGGGTCAGATATTTACTGGGAGATTATTATGAGTTAATCAATATAATTAGGGATAAATTATAGGAGTGAGGATGTATAAATCAATCATATATATATTGGTTCAATTATTTTGGATAGGAGTAGTTTTTGCGGTTATGAATGGAGTAGGATTAGATAAGTATATAAATGGCAAATCCCTTCACATCTTTTTGCCAGTGGCAGTCATACTTATAGTAGGCTTTGCCTTTATCAAGAAATCAAACAAATTGAAGAGGTATGGAATAATAATAGATGAGTCAAAGAAAAATGTGGATATTGCTCTTGCTAAGAGATACGATACAATTTTACAAATGATGAAAGTTGCAAAATCTTTTGCCTCATATGAAAAATCAACTTTTTCTGACTTGGTTAAATTAAGGCAGGGATCAAGTATAGACAATATCAACAAAAAAATCACCAGGCAAGATGAAGCTTTAGATAAGATTTATGCCTTGGCTGAATCCTATCCAGAATTAAAATCATCTGAAGAATTTCTTAACCTTCAATCTGAGATAGACGAAGAAAACGAACAATTGGCGGCTGCCAAGAGAATAGTTAATTCTAATATAAGTATCTTTAACCAAGAAATAGTTTCCTTCCCAACTTCACTTATAGCAAGGCTAAATGGCTTAAAGGAAGTTGAATTTTTAGATGAGGAAAAGATAGACGATAAAAGAAATATAGATAATTTCGATTATAATCTCTAGTTGTAGCTACAAGTAAAAAATTTTAAAGTAGATAAGGACGGCAGATAAAGCTGCTGTCTTTTTTTTAGCAAAGACTTCTGAGCGTTTTATTTTTAAAATAATTTTATCTTTTAAGTTTGTACTTATGTTTATTTATAAATATTGCCTAGAATATAAGTAGGATGGCTTATGAAGGTAATTGAATTAGAAAGCTTGGGAAATTATAAAAGAAAGACTATAATATTTTCTATTTTACAATCGAGAAAATACCGTCTACACCACAGAAGCCTACAAGAAAGCCATAGAAGTAGGCTATATAAATCCTCTTATCTAGTTTTAGAGACCTTACTTACTCAAAATAAATCCACCTAATAGCAGAAGGCAAAATCTTAAAGTCTATTTCTTTGGCGGTAAATATTTCACCGTCGATATTTCCAAGAAAGGCTTTACTTGAAGAAATTTTGCCACTTTTTATTTTGTATTCATTAAGATGAGGGCTTGTTCCGTGTCTACCCTTCTTGTATTTTAGGATAAGCAAGGGTAGCTTATAAAAAGGAATCTTGTCGGCACAAACTAGGTTTATTATACCATCATCAATTACAGCCTTAGGGGCAGGGTTAAAGCCTGAACCGTAAAAACCTCCATTACAAAGAGCACTTATTAGAAAATCACCAGAAATATTTTTTCTAGACCCATCATCCATAGTCATAGTTATATCTAGCTTTTCGTATTGAATATTTCTTAGAGATGATATGACAGCGTAGATATAGGCTTTTTTACCGATAGATGGCTTTTTGTGAAGGAAGCGATAGGCCTCTTCGAGGACTTGGGTATCAAAGCCGAGACTAGTTACATTTATACAAAGCTTGTCATTTATCGCTATAAGGTCGATTGGTCTTGTCCTAAAGCTAAGGGCCTTTTCTAGGGAAAAATTCTTATAGTCGAAATTTTTGGCAAAATCATTGCCAGTGCCCATAGGTATAAGACCAAGGGCTATATCCTTGCCATAACCAGCATTTACTAGTTCATTCAAAGAACCATCGCCACCACAAACTATGGCGTATTTGTCGGAAAGCTTATCTTTGGCGAAGCTATCAATAGCATCTTTTATGTGGCCCTTATATCTTGTTTCTACAATTTCTATATCAATATCAGAAGGAGCCTTATTAGTTAAAGCTATTAGATCCTCTTTTTTTATATCAAATTCTGTTTTGCCAGCCTTGGAGCTGATTATAAATAATAATTTTTTCATAATTTCACCTTATTCATTATACATGAAAAATGTTTATAGATAAAGTTTGCTTCTCCTGACTAGAATAAAGAAAAGATGAAATATTTATCAAATATGTTAAAATAAAATAAGGAGTGATTATATGAAAAAGACTATACTTAATATATTGACAAGCCTTACTTTACTTATGCTTCTTGTTGGGTGTGGACTTAATTCCAAGACTACAGTAGACACTAGTGCTAAAAACACAAGTGATCTTCTTGAAAACTTAGATAAAGCCACAAATGAAGAAGTTTCTGAAGAAGAAGGCGACAAGATAACTGATTCGAAAAAATCTGACAGGGAAAATGCAAAATCAAGATGGGAAAGAAGTCTTGCAAAAGAAAAAAATGACAAAAAAGCCCAAGCCAAAGAAAAAAAAGAAAGGGCAATTGCCGATAAGGAAATAAAAAAAGATAAAAAAACAATCTCTAAGAACAAAGAAAAGGATGAAGATAAAGAAGGAGACTATACAAAAATCAAGGCCAAATTTTTTGGTGATACCATGGCCCATATTGGTCAGTTTCAATATGCTCTTGCCTATGGGGGAGGAGAGTATGATTTTTCTAACCAGTTTAGCTATATAAAAGACTATGTTAAGGATAGCGATCTTGCCATAACTAATTATGAGACTACAAGTGATCCAAATAGAGAATACTCTGGATATCCTGCCTTCAATACTCCAGCATCCTATCTTAAAAACATCAAGGAAGCTGGCTTTGATGTAGTAACAACTGCCAACAACCACGCTTTAGACACTGACGAAGAGGGCGTTCAAACGACAATTGAAGCTATAAAAGAAGCAGGCCTTGATTTTGTTGGAACTAAGGCAAAGGAATCTGATAAAATTCTCTATAAGGAAATAAACGGCATCAAAGTAGCCATACTTGCCTATACCTACGGGGCAAATGGTAAGGAAGACTTGCTGGATGTAAGAGATGAAGTTTCCTCCCTTAACTATTTGAATGAAGAAAATGTCAAAAGTGATATAGAAGAAGCCAAGAAAAATTCTTGCGACTTTATAATAGTCTATCCTCATTGGGGTATAGAATATGAATCTTATCCTACAGATGAAACGATAAAACTAGCCCATAAAATGGTCGATTGGGGAGCTGACCTTGTTATAGGCAACCACCCACATGTAGTCCAACCAGTAGAAGTTTACAAAAGTGAGGACGGAAGAGAAGGAATAATAGCCTATGCCTTGGGCAATTTCATATCCAAGCAATCCCTCGAAGTTAGCGGTGACATAAGAGTCGAACAAGCTTTAAGCATAGAAGTTACTCTCGAAAAAGACAAAAAAACTGGCAAGAAGAAGCTTAGCGATATGAAACTTCACCCCCTATGGGTTGGGACAAACTATGACCAATACGGAGCAAGTAGCAAAACCTATCTTTGCGAAGATTTCCTTGAAGGAGGAAGCAAATACGACTTGGTAGATGATAATATGAGGGCAAGAATCCAACAGGCATATGATATGACTATTAAAACAGCCAAGACAGAGGTAAAAGAATGATGGGACTTCAGGCCTACGAATTAGGAATCTTAAATGCTATCCAAAAGATAAGAACAGACAACCTAGACAGCTTTATGGTAACCATAACATCCCTTGGTAACATGTCCATCCTTTGGTTTAGCCTAATCTTAGTCTTTCTAACAACTAGAAGATACAAGGAAATAGGAAAAATAATCCTAATTTCCTTTATCCTAAACCTAATCCTAGTAAATATAATCCTAAAAATATCAGTTGGAAGACCAAGACCCTATGAAGCAGCCAACTTCACAAACCTATTAATAAATCATCTCTCCGACAACTCCTTCCCATCAGGTCATACATCTTATGCTGCATCATTTGCGACAATAATAATATTACTTGCAAAATCCAAAGTCCTAAAATCCTATATAGGAACAATAGCAATCCTTATAGCCTTTTCAAGACTCTACCTCTACGTCCACTATCCAACGGACGTCTTGGCAGGAGCCATTATAGGCGTACTATTAGCCATAGCAGCAATAAAAATATATCAAAGTAAGACCTATGGGTATATAAAAGAAAAATATAATTTACATCGGGCTTAAATCATGGTATAATAAAAGGGTATTAGGCCGGTGTGTTGGAATTGGCAGACGAGACAGACTCAAACTCTGTTGTCCACTAGGGCGTGTGGGTTCGAGTCCCACCACCGGCACCAAATACCTTTAAAGCGTTGAATTTTCAACGTTTTTTTTGATAACAAAGTATTATTTTTAATTGAGAATATTTATAACTATAATAAAAATATATTATGTGATAAAATATATAATAAGTATTTTTTTTAGGAGATTTTATGAAGAATGATAGAAGGGAATTGATTCTTCATGGTAATATATACAGGGCTATTGCTCTTATTTCAATTCCAATTATTTTAAATAATTTTATCCAGCAACTTTATTCTTTGGCGGATGCTTTTTGGCTTGGTAAGTTAGGGACTGCGGAGTTTGCTTCTACTTCTTTTACCTGGCCTGTTATTTATTTGTTTAATTCTATTGGTATGGGCTTGTCTATTGCTGCCATATCGCTTGTTTCCCAACTTCTTGGCAGGGATGATATTAGAAGTGCACAGAAATATACCAATACTTTAATAAATATATCCTTGATTTTTTCTGTTATTTTTATGTTAGTAGGTTATTTTACAGCAGATATTATTGTAGCCATGATGGGGGCTAGTGGTAAGCTTTATAAGTTTTCGGTGATTTATCTGAAGTATTCATATTTTGGTATTCCCTTTATATTTTTGTATTTCATTTATTCTGCTATATATTCTGCTCAAGGAAAAAATTCTATACCTACTCTTATTAGTACAAGTTGTGTAATTCTCAATATGATTTTAAATCCTTTTTTGATTTTTGATAATATTCCTATTATTGGCCTAAGGGGCCTTGGCATGGGAGTTAAGGGTGCTGCGATTGCTACAGTTTTTACTCAAGCTTTGATGTGCTTTATTGGTTTTGTCCATCTTAGGATAAACAAGGATTTGATTAAGCTTGATCTGAACTCACTTTTTATTATAAAGTGGGAAAGAGAAATTCTTAAAAGGATTTATAGGATAGCTGCTCCTTCTGTAATTGGTCAGATGGGAACGGCGGTAGGTTTTATAATCCTTAATTCATTTATCCAGTCCTATGGAACAGATGCGGTGGCTGCCTACGGTATGGTAAATAGGATTAGTGGTCTGCTTAATATTCCTCCTGGAGGTATTGGTTCAGCTATAACGAGTATTATTGGTCAAAATATTGGTAATAGAAATATTGAAAGAGTAAAGGAAACTTTCAAGAAAGCTTCTTTTATAGTAATAATCATGTCGGTAGTCATAGCTATAATTTCTTATATTTATAGATTTGAAATCTTGCAATTTTTTATTGATTCACCGAAAGATTCACCTTTGATGGTTAAGGCTGAGTCTTATATGTCCTATACCCTTCTTACTCTTTTGATGCTTAATATGTTTTTTATCTATCAGGGTCTCTTCCAGGGAACAGGCAATAGTAAATATTCTATGTTTGTCGATTTATTGAGACTTTGGGGCATAAGGATACCTCTCTTATTTGCCTTTAAATATTTTACAAGTTTGGGCGTTACGGGTATATGGATTGCCATGTCTATATCGAATGTCTTAGTTAGTCTTATTGCTCATTTAATCTACATTAAAGGGGATTGGAAGAGTGGGTCTTTTTAAAAATTATTGAATTTTTTTCCTTGCAAATGTTAACATCAATAGGTTATAATTAATGTAAGTAGGAGGATTATTTTGCAAGATTACAAAAGAGTTGTTCTAAAGCTAAGCGGAGAAGCCCTAGCAGGGGATCGAGGTTTCGGCTTTGATGATGATATTATTATAAATATATGTGAAAATATAAAGGCTGTAGCAGAACTTGGTGTTGAGATAGCTATAGTTGTTGGTGGAGGCAATTTCTGGAGGGGCAGATCTGGTAAGGAAATTGATAGGGCAAGCTCTGATACTATTGGTATGCTTGGTACTGTTATGAACGGTTTGAGAGTTCAGGGAACTCTTGAACAAATGGGTCTTGAGACAAGATTAATGACTGCCATAGATATGAAGGAAGTTGCAGAGCCTTACATCAGAAGAAGGGCTGTTAGACATTTGGAAAAGGGTAGGATAGTTATATTTTCTGCAGGTACTGGCCTTCCATATTTCTCAACAGATACAACAGCAAGCCTTCGTGCCCTAGAGATTGATGCTGATGTTATTCTTCTAGGTAAGACTGGAACCGATGGTATTTATGATAAAGACCCTAATGTTTATCATGATGCAGTTAAGTTTGATAAGCTAACTTACAGAGAAATTCTTCATAAAGAATTAAAGATAATGGATACAACTGCTACATCATTGTGCATGGATAATGATATGCCACTATTTGTTTTTGGTATTGATGATCCAGCCAATTTAGTAAGAATATTTAAAGAGGAAAGTCCAGTAGGGACTATAGTAAAGGAGAGTTTTTAATGATTTATGAGCAAATTAAAAAGCAAGCAACTGACGAAATGAACAAGGCTGTAGAGTCTTTTGAGAAAAGAATTTCTACAATCAAGGCAGGTCGTGCTACTGAAGCAATTCTAGATGGCATTACTTTTTCATATTATGGAACAGAAACTCCAATCAATCAAGCTGCAACAGTTTCTATACCAGAAGCAAGGCTATTAGTTATCAAGCCTTGGGATAAGTCTAATATTGGGCCAATAGAAAAGGCTATACTTAAATCTAATGTAGGTATCACCCCACAAAACGACGGGGAGATTATAAGACTTCCTTTCCCACAACTAACAGAGGAAAGAAGAAAGCAATACACCAAAGAAGTAGACACCTATGCAGAAGATAGCAAGATTATTATTAGAAACAAGAGAAGAGAAGCTATGGAGGAAGTCAAAAAGAGTGAAAAATCTGGTGATATAACAGAAGATGACAGATATACACTCGAAGATGAGATCCAAAAAATTACTGATAAGAGAATAGAAGAATTAGAGAAAATTGCTGCTAAGAAAAACAAGGAGCTAATGTCAGTATAATTGAATAAGTTGAGTAAACAAAGGATAATTGAACTTTTGAATAAGGATATTATTCCTAGTAGGATTCCTGCTAGGATAGTATCTTTGTTTCTTAAACAATTATCCTTACTTTTAAATTCAGGCATAAGTCTTGATGAAAGTCTTATGATAATTAAAAATCAAAACATGGATAGGAAACTTACAAAAAGTCTTGATAATATCTTGGGGCATTTGGATAAGGGCTTTAATGCCTATGAGGCCTTCTACAAGGAAAGAAAGGCCTTTAGTCCTATGTTAATAGCCTTCATTAAATCAGGGGATGAGAGTGGTCGCTTGGCTGATATCTTATCAGAATATTCTGATTATTTACTAGTTGATAGCAAAAATAAATCTCAGATCAGGCAAGCCTTTATATATCCTGCAATCCTCCTTTTTGTAACTATAATAGTAGTTGTCCTTATAGTAAGTTTGGTTATTCCAAGTTTTAGCGAAAGTTTTGCAAATTATAATATGGCCTTACCCTTGATGACTAGGATACTCTTGGCAATTTCCTCATTTTTTATGAATTATGGACTTGTATTTTTACTAATAATTTTCGCCCTTGTTTTGGGATATCTTTACTTATACAATAGCAAGGCCTATAGACTTAGGATTGATAGCTTTAATTTCAAATACCTACCCCTAAAGAAGTTTAGAATGTTAAGGGTTGAGTATGAATTAAGTTCGCTTCTTTACATCCTAAGGAGTGGTGATATCAATATCATAAGTTCCATAGAAATCATCAGACAAGCCTTCTTAAATACCTACATAAAAAGAAAATTAATCCTAATAGAAAAAGATTTGTTGGATGGTAGAAGCCTAAGCTATGCCTTTAAGGGGGCAGGAATATTTTCCAAACTTCTCATATCTATGATAGAGGTAGGCGAAAATAGTGGCGACATGGTTGCTTCTTTGAAGAAGACTTCAGAATATTTTTCTAATGAATATATTTATAGGCTAAAGAAATTATCACGTTTAGCTGAACCAGTTTTGATTCTAATTATGTCTATAATCGTTGCTTTTGTTGTATTTTCTGTAACAATACCGATGTTTGATTCGGTTAATTACTTATATTAAGGAGTTTCTATGAAAAAGAAAAAAGGTTTTACTTTGATAGAACTAGTAATCGTTATAGCAATTATAACAGTTCTAGCTGCTATTGCGATTCCTAGATATAATGTTTCAAAGAAAAGAGCAGCTATTGCTGCCCATAATGCTAATGTCCAAATGCTAACAAGTGCTGCTAATATGGCTGTATCTGATGGAATACTTGATAAGTCTTGGAAAAAAGAAGATGATGCAAAGGACTATGTAGAAAAATGGCCGCAAGTACCTAAGGAAGCTGGCGTGACTGGACAATCCTATGAGGTTAAGATTGATAAGGATGGAAAAATAACTGTTACGCCGGCTGCTGTAGATATCAAAGATGATAATACCAAAAAAGAAAATAAATGATTAATCTATTAATATTTTTCCTAGGAAGTATCTTCGGCTCTTTTGCCAATCTTGTAGTTAATAGAAGCATTTCCGGGGAAAGCATAGTCTTTCCTAGAAGTCATTGTGATTTTTGCAAGAGAAAACTTGAATGGTTCGAACTTATTCCCATATTTTCTTATATCTTCCTAAGGGGAAGCTGTAGGAGCTGTGGGAAAAAGATCGGGCCTTCTTATCTTTTGATGGAAGTAGGGGGAGGTTTTTTAGCCCTTATAGGATTTTTGCCTGATTTTAATTTAAAAGCTTTCTTTATCTTTGCCTCCCTAATTCTTTCTATGATAATAGCTATAATAGACCTAAAAACCATGGAGATATTTCAAGGTCAGCTAATTTTCCTGATAGGCTTAGGACTTTTCTATAGGCTTATTTTTATTGGCTTTAGCGGTGCTTATTTGTTAGAGCTTTTCGGATTTAGCATAATGTATCTTGCAATCTTTTACTTATCTAAGAAAAATATAGGGGATGGGGACTACTATTTCTACCTAGGACTTAGTCTTTTTATTAAAGATTCTAGCTTTCTTTTGTTTATCCTTATATCAATTTGGCTAGGAGGCCTTGTTGGTCTAATAATTCTTCTTAAAGAAAGAAAAAGAGGAATGAGGATGCCCTTTGCTATCTTTATTTATTGCTCTTACCTTTTAATATTAATCTTAGAAAAAGGAGCTTTCTTATGAAAAAGAGGGGATTTAGTCTTATAGAACTTATTGTAGTAGTAGCTATTATGTCCCTTATTTCCCTTGTGGCTCTTTTTAAATTCAATATTTTAAATAAAATAAAGGCCAAAAACGAAGTAAATTTATTGATTAATGACCTGTACTATGCAAAGGAGAGGGCCCTTGCAAGTGGTAAGGATGTTAAGGTCAAATTTAAAGATGACAAGTATTATATAAGTTTTTATAATAATTTTAAAAAACCTAAGTTACAAATAGAGAGGACTTTATCCTTTTTAGTGCTAAAGGTCAGCCATGAAGTAGAAAATGATACGAGAAATTTCGAATTTAAAGCTACAGGTTCAGTTGGAAATCCCCAAAGCATAACTTTTACTTGCAAAGATCTCTATGGTAATGATGGGGAACTTATAATTCACATTGGAGTTGCAGGAGGCTCGTTAAGAATTGAAGAGGAAAAAAAATAAGGGATTTACCCTAATGGAATGTATAGTAGCTCTTGGTCTAGTTAGTATCCTAGCAGCTGTATTACTTCCCAGTCTTAATTACCTAGCAAAAGCTAACAACAAGCTTCAAACAGATACTAGGCTAATCTATGCCCTAGAAAGCGCCATAGAGAAAAATAAGACAAAAGGCATTGGTGATTTCACAGAAAATATAAATGGTTTTGAGATAAAGGTGTCAATAAGCCGCTATGATGATAATTTAAAGGAAATAAGGGCAAGCTACGAAAACTATAGCTTGGATTTGGTAAGATAGATGAAAAAGCCTGCTTTTACTCTTATGGAGCTAATTGTAGCTCTTGCAATCGCAAGCCTACTTGTAGCAGCAATTTCTATGATACTATCCCTGAATTTGAGTTTCACAAACAAGGCCTATCTAGATGAAAAGTCCTACAAACAAGCAAGCCATGCTGCCTTGTACATAGAAGATAAAGTAAGAAGGGCTTACAAGATTGAAAAAAACGACTTGAGTGGGGATAAATTCACCCTCTACATATCTAGCTACAACAAAGATAAGAGGGCCTTTGAAGAATCTACCTATAAGTTTTTTCTGGATAATAAGGTCTTATATGCCCTAGTCTCTAATCTAGATACCCCCAGTGATAAGGGCGGAGAGGTTAGAATATGTGAACTTGAATATCTCAGCCTTAAATATGATAAGAAAAACCAATATGTAGAAATTATAGTCGAAGGCAAATCCAAAAATTCAAGAATAGAAACTTGTATAAATTTAGGAGAAAGAGAATGAAAAGGGGCTTTATTAGTATCTATGTTTTGCTAGTCCTTCTTTTCATATCAGTAAGCATAGCCTTCCTAGTAAGACAAGTCCAAAACAACACCGACATAGAATCAGACCTTTATGCAAAAAAAGAGGCTATCTACGATGCCCAATCCCATGTAAATATCTTTTACAAGAATGAGTTTGATAAAATCAAAGAATATGTCCTTGAAGATTTAAAAAGAACAAATGTAGATGGTATGAGTGATGAAAATTTTCAAAATGCAAAACAATACCAGCTTACTTACAAAAATAAGGATACAATAATCTACATGGGTAGGGTTATAGACACTAAAATAAATAGAAAAAGGGATAAGATTTATAAAATTGCTAGTGTAATTGAAAGTGGCAATGTCAAAGCTGAGGCAAATATTTATTTTAAAATCAAAGAGCATATCCTAATTGATTCGGATTCTCCTATAAAATATAATGATATCAAAGACTCTCTTGGAAAGATTCAATTTAAGAAAGACTATTCTATTTATGGGTCAATCCCAGCTACTAGTCCTAGCCATCCCTACTATGGTCTTATTTGTATAGATAATGACTTAAATCTCGATAATGATTTGTATATAAATGGAGTCTTGCTAGTAAAAGGAAAGATCAATACTAATGGCAAAAAATTGAAAGTTACAGGTCAGCTTATATGTGATAATGAGGATTTTACTGGCATTGATTACACTAAAGATTATACTTATATAATTAATAGTGTAGAAAATAAGATGGATCTTATAGATGTGGAAGTTATAATTAGGAAAGCTTTTTAGATTTTTTGCCTAGAAATAATTTATGGTATAATGAGAATAGTAAAATGAAAATAAATGGAGGAAAAATGAAAATTCTAGTAATAAACTGTGGTAGTTCATCACTTAAATATCAATTATTTGATATGGACAAAGAAGAAGTTATGGTAAAGGGTCTTGTTGAAAGAATCGGCATTGATGGCTCAAGACTTATCCAAGAAAAGGATGGGGACAAATACACCATAGAAGAAGATATGAAAGATCACACAGAAGCAGTAGCTCATGTATTTAACGCCCTAGTAGATAAGGAAAATGGTGTTATCAACAATCTTTCCGAAATTGATGCAGTAGGACATAGATTCGTTCATGGTGGAGAAAAAATCACCAAATCTTGTCTAATTGATAAAGAAGTAAGAGAAGCTATAGAAGAATATAGCAAATTTGCTCCACTTCACAACCCAGCCAACCTTATGGGCCTTGAGGCTTGCGAAAAACTTCTTGAAGGCGTTCCAAATGTAGCAGTATTTGACACAGCCTTCCACCAAACAATGCCTGAAAGAACCTTCCTTTATGGTATTGACTACAAATATTATGAAGAAGATGCAATTAGAAAATATGGTTTCCACGGAACAAGCCACAACTTTATTACAAACAAAACAGCAGAAATCCTCGGTAAAGATGTAAATGAATTAAATATAATCTCTTGTCATTTAGGAAATGGCTCATCAATTACAGCCGTTAAAGAAGGAAAGAGCTACGATACATCAATGGGTCTTACACCACTTGAAGGACTTATCATGGGAACAAGATCTGGAGATATAGATCCAACAGCTGTAACTTATATAATGAAGGAAAAAAATATAAGTGCTCGTGAGATGGAAGATATTCTAAACAAAAAATCTGGTATACTTGGTGTTAGTGGAGTTAGCTCAGACTTTAGAGACCTAGAAGATGCAGCTAAAAAAGGAAATAAGAGAGCCCAATACGCCCTAGATATGTTTGTTACTAGAGCTAAAAGATATATAGCAGGCTATATGGCAGAAATCGGAAGAGTTGATGCTATAGTATTTACAGGCGGAATCGGTGAAAACTCAATCGAAATGAGAAAAGACATCATGGAAGGTTTTGCTCAATTCGGTATCGAAATTGATGATGAGAAAAACAATGTTCGCGGTGGAGCTCACGAGATTTCTAAAGATGGATCAAAGGTTAAGATAATGGTAGTTGCAACCAACGAAGAGTTGATGATTGCAAGAGATACAAAATCTATAGTAGAAGCTTGACAAAGGACTCTTACCATTATATAATATAAAAGATTGCTAAACTGATAAGAGGAGGTGTTAAAGATGGCAGTACCAAAGAGAAGAACATCAAAAACAAGAAAAAATAAAAGAAGAGCCTCAGCTTATACTTTGAAAAGATCAAACTATGTTGAGTGTCCAAATTGTCATGAGCCAAAACTTCCACACAGAGTTTGCCCAAACTGTGGTGAATACAAAGGCGAAACAATTCTTGATGTAGAGTAAGAGATAGTGTTTTACACTATCTTTTTTAATATAATAATTTAAAGAAGGAAGATATGAAAATACTTATAGATACTTACGGTGCAGACCAGGGTGAGAAGGTTCTAGTTGACGGAGCCATCCTTTGCAAAGAAAAAAGAGATTTCACTCCAGTTTTTATAGGCAACAAAGAAAAAATAGAAAAGCTAATAGGAGGAAGAATTTCTGACTACGAAATAATCCATACAGACGAATTTATTTCTAACGATGAAGATCCAGCTAGGGCTATTAGAAGGAAAAAAGATGCTTCAATAGTTATTGCATTCGAAAAAGCCAAAGAAGAAGCTTATGATGGCATTCTTTCAGCAGGATCGACCGGAGCTCTGCTTGCAGGAGGACTCTTTATAGCTAAAAGAATAAAGGGAATCGACAGGGCCTGCCTTGCAACAAGCCTTCCAACTCTAGAGGGAACGACTCTTTTGATGGATACAGGAGCTAATATGGACTGCAAGAAAGAATTTTTGGAAGAATTCGGATTAATGGGTAAAGTATATCTAGAAAATGTGCTTGCTATAGAAAATCCAAAGATTGGCCTTCTAAATGTAGGAGTCGAGGAGCATAAGGGCAATAAATTAACTAAGGAAACTTACGCCCTCCTTAAAGAAGCAAATATGAATTTTGTAGGAAATATCGAAGCAAGGGACCTATTAACAGGAAAGGTAAATGTCGTACTAGCTGACGGCTTTGATGGAAATATTGCAATAAAAACTGCAGAGGGGGTTCTAAAATTATTAGCAGGTCAGATGAAGGACGTATTTTATAAGTCTTTATTAAATAAACTTGCTGCAGGAATCTTAAAGAAGGACCTAAAAGCTATGTTTAATAAGTATTCGGCAGACGAAGTTGGAGGAGCACCTCTTTTAGGGGTTCAGGCCTATGTCTACAAGGCCCACGGAAACGCCAACGAGCTTGCTATTTCTAATGCTTTGCTAGGATTAATGGATTATATAGACAAGAAAGTTATTGAAAAGATAGAAGGAGAATTGATTTGATTAGAGAAAGATTAAAAGAATTGGCTATAGAACACCTTGATATCAACCCAGAAGAGATTGATTTTGATAGCAAGATTTCTGATTTAGATATTGATTCCATCGACCTTGTGGATTTCATAATGGTACTTGAGGATGAGTTTTCAATAGAATTTTCTGATGAAGAATTAGACGAGATTGAAACTCTCGCTGATATAGTAAGTTTAATTGAGAGCAAGAATTAATGGCTATTTCTAAAGATAGACTAAAAAAAATTGAAGAATTTGAGGAAAAAATCGGCTACAGCTTCAATGACAAGGAATTGATAGATGTAGCCTTTACTCATTCGTCTTATACTAACGAGGTTAAGGGTAAAAAGAAAAGCAACGAAAGACTAGAGTTTTTGGGTGATTCAATCCTTGATATGATAGTTAGTGAGATTCTTTTTAAGAATTATTCACAAAAACCTGAAGGCTGGCTAACTAAAACAAGGTCAAGGCTAGTCTGCACTTCTTCTTTTGCCAAGGCTTGCGAAAAATTTCAGATGTCTTCATATCTAAATTTTGGCAATGGTGAAAAACAAGGTGGAGGAGAGCTAAAAAAGCATGTAAAGGCAGATACTTTCGAAGCAGTCTGTGCTGCCATTTATTTAGATAGTACTTATGAAAATTTGTTCAATTTCCTTGTGACAAATTATAAGGCTGAAGCCTTGCATGTAATCAATGATGATTCGATTTTTAATGATTATAAGACTAAACTTCAAGAATACCACAATGCTAAGGATAAAAAAATATTAAAATACGAATTAACTAAGGAAGAAGGCCCAGAACACTCCAAGACCTTTACCATGGCTGTTAAGTTAGGCAACAAAATCTTAGCTTATGGTGTTGGAAAAAACAAGAAGCAAGCAGAACAAATGGCTGCCAAGGCTGCCTTCGAGAAAATTAACAAAAAAAATGGCTAAGAAAGAATATATAATACCAATATTTATTCCTTTTTTAGGTTGTCCTCACGATTGTGCCTTTTGCAATCAGCTAAAGATTACAAACTTTAAGGATAAGCTTGATAGGGAAAAAATAATTGCTGAAATCGAAAAAAATTTATCTTACTTTCCCCAAGCCAAGGCTACAGAACTTGCATTTTTCGGAGGCTCCTTTACAGGTCTTGATGAGGATGTCATGAAGGGATATCTTTCTATCGCCAAGGAGTACAAAGAGAAGGGAATTATTGATAGAATCAGATTATCGACAAGACCTGATTATATAAATAATTCTATTCTAGAAATACTAAAGGCCTACCAGGTGGATATTATAGAACTTGGCATCCAATCTCTTAATCAGGAAATTTTAGATGCTAATGAGAGGGGGCATTCAGTCGATGACTCTCTAAGGGCAAGTGAGCTAATAAAGTCTTTTGGCTTTAGTCTAGGTCATCAAGTAATGCCGGGCTTATTTAGGGATACAAAGGATAAGTCTATCCAGACGGCCATAAAATCTGCAAATATGAAGCCAGATATGGTGAGGATATATCCGACCTTGGTTATAAGGGATACAAAACTTGAAAAGCTCTATCAGGCTGGCATCTATAAGCCCTTAGACCTTGATAAGGCTGTTAGCTTGTCAGCAGAAATATATATGATTTATAGGGCCAAAGATATTGATGTTATAAGGATTGGCCTACAGACTACAGAAAATATAAATGATAAAGAAGATGTAGTAGCAGGACCCTTCCATCCTGCCATTAGACAATTGGTTGAAGGCTATATCTATAAGAAATATCTAGAAGAGTTGATAGGAAAAGAAAAGCTCGAAGGGGAGCTTACAATTCACACATCTTCTAGGAATATTTCCATCATAGCAGGAAATAAAAAGATAAACAAGAAATATTTTTACGATAAATATGGGATAGTTATGTCCTTTGTTTCTGACAAGGATGACTTTATTGAAAATAAGGATAAGAAAATCCAACTTGATATGGCTAGTTTCATAAAATCTTATGTGAAGAAAACTTACGGTGGTGATTTAGTATTAGATTAGAAAGTATTGAACTAAAGGGCTTTAAGTCCTTTGCTGATAGGACGAAAATTGAATTTGACGAACAAATTACTGCTGTTGTTGGCCCTAATGGATCTGGAAAGAGTAATATTTCGGATGCCATAAGATGGGTCTTGGGTGAGCAATCCGCCAAGTCCTTGCGTGGGGCAAAGATGAATGATGTAATTTTTCAAGGCGGAGAAAATTCTAAGTCCTTAAATCTGGCAGAGGTAAATCTAAATTTTTCAAATGAAGATAAGGCACTTGATCTTGTCTATGATAAGGTCAAAATCTCAAGGCGTATCTTTAGAGATGGAGACAATGAGTATAGGATTAATGGCAAGAAGGTTAGACTAAAGGATGTAAGAGAATTATTCCTAGATACAGGAGTTGGCAAGGAAGGTTATTCCATCATCTCCCAGGGTAGAATCGAAGAGATTATTTCATCATCAGCCAAGGATAGGAGAAATATCTTCGAGGAAGCTAGCGGTATAGCTAAGCATAAATTTAGGAGAGATGAGGCAAATAAAAAACTAGAAAAAGTTACTGATGATTTGGAAATAATAGACAGGGAATGGGAATACAAGAAAAAGGACTTGGCCCTTCTTAGTGGCTATAAGGATAACTTCCTTAAAAACAAGGCTTTAACTGAAGAATTAGATGAAAAATCATATTTTTATATGCAAGATAAGTCGAGAAGTCTTCTAGATAAGAAGGAAAAGCTTCTTGGTAAAATCGAAAAACTTGACCAAGAATTAACTACATCGACAAGTGAGCTTGATGAAATAAGAAAAAAGCTTAGTCCCTACAAGAAAAATCAAGAAAGTCTCGAGGAAAAAATAAATAGTATCCGAGAAAATATTGATAAGTACACAAAAGATATAGAAAAATCGGAAAATAAGCTTCTCTTGAATAAGGAAAAATCTGCCTATAATAATAAAGATATGACTAGGCTTTTGGAAAATATCAAGTCAAATGAAGATAGGCGAGCTAAGGTTAAAAAGGATTTAGAAAAAGAAGAAGCTAATCTTTTAGCCTATAAGGAAAAATTAAAGGACAGCGAAGATAAGAGTAAGTTAAATGAAAATAATATAGAGGGTCTAAGAGTTGAGATAGAAAAACTTAAAAGCCTAAAGAATGAAGAAGAACTAAGGCTAGAAAAGCTAAAAGAAGAAATCTACAATTACGAGGTCGACCAGAAGTCCAAGGCCCTATTTGACCAAAAAAAGGCTGAAGAAGATAAGAAAAGGCTTGAGAAGCTAAAAAAATTAGAAGATGAGCATAAGAATCTAAATATGGAAAGGCAAAAGCTTGACCAAGAAATTATCTCCGATGATAAGGATAGAAAAGACTTTGCCCAAAGGCTCAAAGCCAAGGCAGAAGAGCTAAGTAAAAAGAAAAGTGACTTGGAAGAGCTTATCAAAGATAATAATGATAACAATATAAAATTAAAGACTTCCATATCTGAGTTCAAGCTTCAAAAGGAAAATATAGATAAAAATAGGGGCTATATTTATTCAATCCAAGATTTCCTTAACAAGACTAAGGAAAATGGCCTGGATAAACTCTACCTAGATTCTCTAGCAAATCTTATTAGTGTAAAAGAGGGCTATGAGGATGTAATTGATAATCTTATGGGAGCGAGCCTTCAAAACATTGTAACGAAAAATAAGGCTGATACAAGAGACCTTATTAACTTCGTAAATAAGATGAAGCTTGGTAGAATAACCTTCCTACCTATTGATTCCATAAAATCTTTTAGGAAGGAGAGGCCAGATGAAGAAGAAGTAATTGCTATGGCCTATGATTTGATAGAAGCACCAGACAATCTAGCTAATATTATTGACCACTTCCTAGGCTCAACAGTAGTAGTATCAGATATCGACAAGGCGGTAAGTCTTTCTAATAAGCTAAAGGGCTATAGGATTATAAGCATGAATCTCGACATAATTAACACTTGGGGGTCTATGGTTGCTGGTAATGATAAGAATAGGAAGAAAAATACAAATCTACTAAATAGAAATAAGAAATTAGATGACCTAAAAGAACTTATTTTAACTTTGAGAAATAAGAAAGACAGCTATAGCAATTCCTACAAAGACCTTATGGAAGCTGTAAGCAGGAATGAAGAAGAAATTGACCTTGCTAGAAAGGACTTTGACCTAAAGGAAGAAGAGAGGAGATTGAGAAAATCTAAGCTAGAATCTCTTGATTTAAGGTTAGCAAATATACAAGTGAGGATTAAAGAGCTAGGAGAAGAAGATGAAGGCTATGTATCCTTACAAGATAAGCTTGATATTAATGAACTTAGGTTTAGGCTTGATAAGCTAAAGAAGGAAATTTCAGACAAAGAAGAAAGCCTAAGCGAAAAAGAAGCCTTGCTTAGAGATTACGAAGATGAGATAATAAGACTTGAAAATACTATAGAGATAATAAAACGTGACATAAATCTCTTGCTAAATTCAACAAACAAGCTTAGAAATACGCTAGATGATCTAGATAATTCTGATAGATTAGAAATTAAACTAAAAAAAGAAATTGAAAATTCCATAGCAGAGCTTAAAGAAAATGATGATAAGCTAAGAAAAATAATAGAATTTTCTAGGACGAACATGGCTAAGGAAGAAGAAGGCCTTAAGGAAAGTATCAAAAAACTTGACTCTATGACTTTGGAAAATGCTAATATGGTTGATAGGGACAAGGCCCTTGATGAGAAGATAAAAAATTTCAATTTAGAAAAGGTGAAACTCGACTATGAGCTAAGCTCCATAAATTCTAAATATAATTCAATTGTTGATGAAGTAAAGCCTTTTATTAGCATGGGCTTAGATAAATTAGAAGAAAAGTTTAAGGATAAGGAGCCGGTAAAGACAAATAAAACATCTCTTATAGAAATTCAAAGAAAACTCAACTCAATTGGATTTTTTGATGAAAACTCCCTAGAAAATTACAAAGAGGCTAATGAGGCCTTTGATTTTCTGGATAAGCAAATGAAAGATTTGATTAACTCTAAGGCTGATATAGAAAAGATGATCCAAAAGCTCGAAAAAGAAATGAAGGAAGAGTTTATCAAAAACTTTAACATTATCAATGATAAATTTATGAGGATATTTAAGACCCTCTTTATAGGTGGCGATGCCAAGCTAATACTCGATAGTGATGATAGCTTAAATGCGGGAATTGAAATAGAGGCAAGACCTCCATCCAAATCCCTAAAGTCCATTTCCCTTCTATCAGGTGGGGAGAAATCTCTTACTGCTGTAGCCTTGCTCTTTGCAATATTCGAGACCAATCCTGCACCCTTTGCCATCCTCGATGAGATTGATGCGGCCTTGGATGAAACAAATATCAAAAGATATATAGAATACCTAAAAAGCTTATCTGACAAAACCCAGTTTATAATGATAACTCACAGGCAAACGACCATGCAATTGGCTGAGAGGATTCATGGAGTAACTATTGGGGATAATGGAAAAAGCAAGATATACTCAATAGACTTTGCAAATAATTGAAAATAAGCTTTGCAAAAGTACAATAATTTAGATAAGGAGGAAGTATGGCAATTAGAAATATAAGAAAAGAAGGGGATCCTATTTTAAGAAAAATTTCGAGAAATGTCCCTGAAATTACTGATAGAATAAAAGTTTTGCTTGATGACATGGCTGATACCATGTATGAAGCTGATGGTGTCGGACTTGCTGCTCCTCAAGTTGGAATATTAAAAAGAATAATCGTGGTTGATCCACATGATGATAGTACAGGACTAATCAAATTAGTAAATCCCGAAATAATAGAAGAAGATGGAGAGCAAGTGGGAATCGAAGGTTGTCTTTCGATACCTAATTTTAATGCTACTGTAAAAAGACCAGAGCATGTAAAAGTAAAATATTTGAATGAAAATGGCGAGGAAAAGATTTGGGATGCCCATGGTTTTCCGGCTGAAATCTTATCTCACGAGATAGACCATCTTAATGGTATTTTGTTTAGGGATAAGGCAATAGAAGAGGTTAAATACGATACAGAAAATGATTAATATATGTTTTATGGGCAATCCAAAGTTTGCGGTGCAGACTTTGGATATTCTTTATAATGATGAAAATATAGATGTAAAACTAGTCGTAAGCTCCCCTGACAAGAAGAGAAATAGGGGAAAAGTAACACCAACTGAGATTAAAAAATATGCCCAAGAAAAAGGAATCGAAGTTGTTTGTCCAAAGACTGTAAATACCAAGGAGTTTGTAGAAAGCCTAAAAGACTTAGAGATTGACTTCATAGTAGTCGTAGCTTTTGGTCAGCTAATAGGCAAGGACTTATTAGAAGCTTATAAGGATAGGATAATCAATCTTCATCCTTCCCTTCTTCCTCTTTATAGGGGGGCAAGTCCTATGCAATTTACTCTATTAAATGGAGATAAAATAACTGCGGTAACAACCATGCTTATAGAAAAGGGTATGGATTCTGGGGATATCCTTATCCAAGAAGAAGTTGAAATAAAGGATGATGATAACTACACAAGCTTGGAAGAAAAGCTAAGTGAAATTGGCTCAAAGGCCGTAAGGGAAAGTATCCTAAATTATGATAAGCTTTACGAAAATAGGAGAAAACAAGACGCCAGCAAGGCAACTTTCTGTACAAAAATTACAAAGGAGATGGGAAAGATTGACTGGAATAAGTCATCAGCTGAAATTATAAACCAAATTCGAGCCTTTGTAGAGTATCCGACTAGCTATTTTTCCTATGAAGATAAAAACATCAAGGTCTACGATGCAGAAATTGCGACTGGCTTTGAACAAAGACCTGCCTATGTTTACGAAGCAAATGCTAAAGCAGGCATAGTAATAGGTACAAAAGATGGTGCCATAAGGCTAAAGAAAATTCAATTTCCTGGCAAAAAGGCCATGGATGTCAAGGCTTTCTTGATGGGCAATAGCTTCAAGGAAAAGATTAGTCTAGAAAATGAATGATTTAGAATTAATTTGTAATAGCCTTGTAAATATAATCTATGAAGATAAGAAAAGTAACGATGAGATTAACTACCTAGCCAAAAAAGTCCAAGGACTAGCCTATGCGACCAAGTTAATCTATGGGGTACTTGAAAATAAAATCTACCTAGATTATATGATTGGCAAATTATCGAAGGTAAAAATTAAAAAAATTCACAAAAATGTCCTAACTATTCTAGAAATGGGACTTTATAACATCCACTTCCTAGCAACTAAGGACTATGCAATAGTTGATAAACTTGTTGAATTATGCAAAAAGAAGAACAAGCGTTCGGCAAATTTTGTTAATGCTATCCTTAGAAATTTCATAAGAAATGAAGAGGACCTAGCAAAAATATATATCAATGACGATATCAAAGCCCTATCAATCAGATATTCTATGCCAGAAGAAATAAGTAGATATATTTATGAAAACTATGGCATGGCTTATACTAAAAATTTTCTAAGATATACTAATGATGAGGCCCGCCTTTCTATTAGGATAAATTCCTTAAAGACTGATAGGGAAAGCCTTAAAAAACGCCTAGAAGCTTTGGGTTATGAACTAAGTCTATCAAAAATTAGCGATAGGGCACTTATAATCCACAACCCATCTGGCCTAGCAAATAGCCTTGAGTTTAAAGAGGGGCTTTTTACCATCCAACAGGAAGCAAGTATGAAGACCGTTGAAGTTCTTAATCCTAAGAAAAATTCTAGGATTTTAGATATTTGTGCAGCCCCAGGAACAAAGACTTCCTATCTGGCTGAATATACGTCAAATACTGGTAAAATAATAGCGAACGATATTTCCGCAAACAAGCTTTGCCTTATCAAGGAAAACATCGAGCGTTTGGCTCTTACAAACATCGAGATAAAAAGCTTCGATGGAAGTGTATTTAACAAAGAATACGAAAAAAGCTTTGACTATATTCTAGTCGATGCTCCATGCTCAGGCCTTGGAGTCATGGCGAGAAAACCTGAGATAAGATACAATAGGAGTCTTGATGATATAAGGACTCTGAGCATCCTTCAAAGGGAAATTTTGGATACTTCCATAAGATATTTAAAGGATGGCGGAGAGCTTGTTTATTCTACTTGCACCCTAGGGCCAATCGAAAACCTAGATAATTTTAACTATCTAAAAGGCCATGAACAATTGGAACTTGTACAGGTAGAAGGCAAAGATTACATAGAATTTGTTTGTTTTGAAGATAAAACAGATGGATTTTTTATAAGTAAATTTAAGAAGAAAAATTATGACGAAAACACTAAATGACAAGTCTATAAAAGAAATCGAGTCTATATTTATCAAGGAAGGCTACCAGAAATTCAGGGCCAAGCAAGTCTATAGGCAAATTCATGTAAAAAGAATAAATGACTTTGATAAGATGACTGACCTATCGAAGGAAATGAGAGAAAAATTAGGGGAAAACTATGCTTTTCCAAAGATGAAATTATTAAAAGGATTTGTTTCCAAGCTTGACTCTACAAAAAAATATCTATTTTCCTTAGATGATGGAAATATTATTGAGGCAGTTTTTATGGACTATGACAAGAGAAAAACCATCTGCATATCATCTCAGGTAGGTTGTAGGATGGGTTGTAAATTTTGCGCCTCAACTAAAAATGGACTTGTAAGAAATCTTACAGCAGGAGAACTTATTGAAGAAGTATATGAGCTTGAAAGAATCAATGGAGAGATAAATAATATAGTAATCATGGGTATAGGCGAACCCCTAGATAATTATGATAATATTGTTAAGTTCATAGACCTTATAACCGATGCTGAAGGAAGAGACTTATCTCACAGATCAATTACCCTTTCAACATCAGGCCTTGCTCCAATGATTAGAAAACTTGCTGATAGTAAGCTTGATGTAAATCTTGCCCTAAGCCTTCACTATGCCAATGATAAGAAAAGGCAGAAATTTATGCCAGTTGCCAACAAATACAAGATAGAAGACTTGCTTGAAGCAACAGATTATTATTTGGCAAAGACTAAAAGGCGAGTGAGCTTTGAGTATGTTGTAATAGACGGAGTTAATAATACAGATAGTGATGTAGACAATCTTTATTCATTACTAAAAAATAAAAATGTCCACATCAACCTTATTCCCCTAAATCCCATAGAAGAGTTTGCCTATAATAGGCCAAAAAGTTCGGCTTTGACAGAATTTAGGGATAAGTTAGTTAAAAGAAAGCTTAATGCAACCATAAGAAGATCAATGGGATCGGATATTGATGCTTCTTGTGGTCAGCTTAGAAACAATTATGCGAGGTGAGCATGAAATTTAGTACAATATCGAATATTGGAAAAGTGAGGCAAGAAAACGAGGATGCCTACGCTAATACATCTCTTGGCGATTTAGACTTTTTTATTGTCGCTGATGGGATGGGAGGTCATAGCAGGGGAGAAGTTGCAAGTAAACTTGCAAGTAAATCCTATATAGACTTTGTTGAAAAAGCAAAGATAAATGACTATCCTTCACTAAGTATCCTCCAAGAAGACGCCATAAAGTATGCCAATGAGAAAATCTATTGTCTATCAGATGATAGTGAAGGGCTTAGGATGGGGACTACGGTTGTTTGCATGGTTATAGATGAAAAAAACAGAACTTATCATATAAGCCATGTCGGCGATTCTAGAATCTATATCTATCAAGATAAGAAACTAAGTTTAAAAACTCGTGATCATTCACTAATTAATGACTTAATAGATACAGGCTCTCTTACAGAAGATGAGGCTAAAAACTTTATCAATAGGTCTGCCATTACCAAGGCTGTCGGTACTGAAAAGGAGATAGAACCTGAAAGCTCTACTTTTTCTATGAAAGATGGGGATGTAATATTGATGTTTACAGATGGTCTATCAAATGAACTTAGTGATGAAGAGATAACAAAAGTTGTAGATGACAATGATGATCCTTACGAAATCTCATCAAAACTCATCGAACTAGCACTAAATAAGGGTGGTCGTGACAATATAACTGTTACAACCATTTTGATATAAGGGGTAATATGGAAAAGATAATTTTGGACAATAGGTACGAGATTATAGAGCAGATTGGTATAGGCGGCATGGCCAAGGTATATAAGGCAAAAGATAGGCTCTTGGATAGATTCGTAGCCATCAAGGTTTTAAAGGAACAATATGCTGAAGATGAGGAATTTCTAAAGAAATTCAACAATGAAGCCCAATCAGCTGCCAAACTAAATCATATAAATATTGTAAATGTTTATGATATAGGTCAAGACCTATTAGAAGGTAGAAAAATATACTATATAGTGATGGAATATGTCGAAGGAGAAACTCTCAAAGATCTTATAGATAGCGAGGGCCATCTTTCAAATCACGATATAATTGATTATTCTGTTCAAATAGCACAAGCCCTTAAATCAGCCCATGCTTCAGGCATTATCCATAGAGATATTAAGCCACAAAATATCTTGATAGATAAGTTTGGCTTAGCCAAGGTTACAGATTTTGGTATAGCAAGGGTTTCATCAAACGCAACTATAACCTACACATCATCAATTCTTGGTACAGTTCATTATATTTCACCAGAACAAGCCAAGGGCAAGATTGTCGATGAGAAAAGCGACTTGTATTCTCTAGGAGCTGTGATGTATGAAATGGCAACTGGAAAGGTGCCTTTTGATGCAGATAACTCAGTAGGAATAGCAGTTATGCACATACAAGATAAGCCAAGACCTGCCAAGGAATTAAACAATGACTTATCTGACCATCTAAATTATATAATAATGAAGCTTTTGGAAAAGGAACCAGGCAATAGGTTCTTGAACGCAACAGAACTTATTTCAAGTCTTGAAGACCAAAATTCCTTTAGCAATAATAAGGCCCTTGATGAAACAGCAAGGATACCAATAGTTGTCCCATCCAAGGAAAAGAAAAAAAAGGCAAAGGAGAAAAAACAGAAAAAAGCCAAGGCTGAAGAGGCAGTTTATGTTTCTCCAACTGATGAAAGTCCAAAGACAAAAAGCAAGTCCAAAAAAGTCAATATCTGGCCACTTGCTCTGCTTGCCTTAGTTTTAGTTACTGCAGTTTTCTATTTTATAAACAAGCCTAAGGGAGATAGCCTAGAAGTTCCAGCTGTTATAAATCTAAGTCAAGATATGGCCGTAAAGGAACTTGAGAAGAGAGGTCTCAAGGCGAATATCTCAAGGACAGAGGAAAGTGATGAATACGATAAGGGTAAGGTAATGAGTCAAGACCCTGAGGCTAACACTAAAGTAAAGGTCGGAACGACAGTAAACTTAGTAATTAGTGCAGGTAGAGAAGTCGAGGTACCCGACCTTTCCAAATTAACAGTAACAGAAGCAGAAGAAAAGCTAAAAGACATGGGACTAAGTCTTGGTAGTACAAGCACAGCATACAGTGATGATATAGAAAAAGACCTAGTAATAAGCCAAGAGCCAAGGGCAAACACTACTCTACAAGCAGGAAGCAAAGTAGACTTGGTTGTATCTGCTGGTCCTGAAAAAAAAGTTGAAAATGTAACAGTGCCAAACCTCATAGATGTAAGTGAAGACCAAGCCACTAGCCTTATTACCCAATACGGCCTAAAGCTAAGAAATCTTGACTATAAGGAAAGTGATGATGTAGAAAAGGGTCATGTCATAAGTCAATCCATAGCAGAGGGCACCGAAGTTGCCAAGGGTTCACAAATAGACATAGTTGTTAGTAGCGGTAGTAAGCAAAAAGAAGCTAGCAGGTCCAATAGGGTAAAGAACGTAGATTTAAGATTAAGTGTCGGTTCTGATAGGGATAGATTCAATGTAAAAATTTATAAGCTTGATGATAATGACAGAAGAGGAGATATCCTCTATGATCAAAATCATACAAAAGATGAGTTAAATGATCAATCAATCTTACAACTTAACTTTCAAGCTAGCCTAAATACCAAGTTTGAAGTCCTTATAGATAATGAAAGCTATGGAGTGTACACTGTAAATTGAAAAAAGGAAAGATAATAAAATCACAAAAAGAACTATATTATGTAGCTTGTGATGATAAAACATTTATGGCCAAGGCTAGGGGCAATTTTAGAGTCAAAAAAATAAAGCCCCTAGTAGGCGATAATGTTATAATAGACAACTTAACTGATGGAAAAGCCTATATAACAGATATTTGTGAGAGGAAAAATGAAATCAAAAGGCCAAATATTTCTAATATTGACCAAATACTTCTATTTGCAACTATCAAAAATCCACCGCTAAATATCTATAACTTAGATAAATATCTCGCCATGTGCGAGTACAAGCATATGGAAGTCGTAATAATCTTATCCAAAATCGATCTTTGTGATGAAAGTGAAATAGATTATTTTACAAATATCTACAAGAAGATTGGCTATAAGCTTGTTTGTATAGACAATTATGGCAATTTTCCTAAAGAGGAGATATTAGACCTATTAAAGGATAAGACTTCGGCTGTTTCAGGCGCAAGTGGAGTTGGTAAATCTACTTTTCTTAACAACTTGGTAGACCATGATGTTGAAATAGGATCTATATCTGAGAAGAGTAAGAGGGGGAAAAATACAACCCGTCATACAGAGATTTTCAAAATCGCCGATAATACCTTCCTTTTTGATACGCCAGGCTTCGATTCATTCGATATTGACTTCATAGAAGATGAAAGAGAGCTAAAGTATTTATTTAAGGAATTTAGGGATAAGGCTTGTAAGTTTAAAGATTGTAATCATATCAACGAACCTAATTGTGCTGTAAAAAGTGCTCTTGAGAAGTCTTTGATTGATGAGGGTAGATACAAAAATTACCTCATGCTTTTTGAGGAAGTAAAAAAAAGGAGAGAGAATAAATGGTAGAACTTGCACCTTCTATACTTTCTTGTGATTTTTCAAAATTGCAAGAGGATTTAGATGCTACAAAAGATACAGGACTAAAGATGATCCACATAGATGTTATGGATGGCTTATTTGTACCAAACATATCCTTTGCCTTTAAAATCATCAAGGACATTAGGGACAAAAATGATTATTTCTTCGATACACATCTTATGATAGTTGACCCTATAAGATACATAGATAGATTTGTGGAAGTTGGCTGTGATAGGCTTACCATCCATTATGAGGCTAGCGATAGTCCCCTAGAAGCTATTAAAAAGATAAAGGCTTGTGGCATTGAGGCAGGCATAAGCTTGAAACCAAAAACAGCTTGTGAGAAAATCCTTCCCCTTTTGGCATATGTGGATGCAGTCTTGGTTATGAGTGTAGAGCCAGGTTTTGGTGGACAAAGCTTTATGGAAGAAAGTCTTGATAAGGTGAAATTTTTAAGAAAGTACATAGATGAAAATAAACTTTCTTGTAAAATCGAAATAGATGGTGGGATTAAGACTGGCAATGTTAGAAAAGTAATAGCTGCCGGTTGCGATGAAATAGTCTCAGGCTCAGATATCTTTGCTAAGGAAGATATAAGGGGTCAAATCGAAAAATATTATCAAATCTTTAATGAAAACTCACATTAAGAATTAAGCCTTTTATAATAGGAAAAGTTAAAAAATCGAATTTAAACATAGAAATAGGATGGGGAAAATTCCTCATCCTTTTTAATACAAAATTATTTAATTTAAAATAAAAAAAACATTTTGCAATTATGCTTTTTCTACTTTACCGCTTTTTAGACATTTAGTACATACGTTTAATGTTTTAGGTGTTCCATCTACTAAAGCTTTTACTTTATGCACATTTGCTTTAAATGTTCTATTGATTTGTCTGTGAGAGAAAGTTACAGTCTTACCTGATTGGGTTCCCTTACCGCAGATATCACATGCTCTTGCCATTCTTACACCTCCTAGCTTTTATTCATCTTTATTATTCTACCAAAGATTAGGATAAATTACAAATATTTTTGTTAGAAATTTAAAGATTATCCTCCCTAAGAGTCAATAGAGAATCTCCATCATAGTTATATAAGCCTAATTAAGGTATAGTCCTTGTAGAAATAAAAAGATTTAAATGAATCTTAGGAGGGAATATGGACTTAAAATCTATATACGATAAGGAAAATGTGGGAGAAGTTCTCGCAGATGAAATAACCAAAGACTACACTACTTTTGGTATCGGCGGTAGGGCTGATATTTTGATTAAACCAAACAATGAAGAACAATTAAAAAATATATTAAAGATAAATCACAGAGAAAATATTAAGACGACTGTTATTGGTAGGGGATCAAATCTTTTAATCAGCGATAAGGGTATTAGGGGTTGCGTTATAGTTCTTTCCTCTAATTACGATGAAATAAAGCTTGAAGGCGATATTCTTACTGCTTATGCTGGAACAAGCCTAAATGAAGCAGCTCTTTTTGCAATTGATAAGGGACTTGCTGGCATGGAGGAGATATCCGGCATACCTGGATCTATTGGTGGAGCTGTAGCTATGAATGCAGGAGCCTACGGGGGAGAGATAAAGGATATTTGTGTAAATGTAAAGGCCTTCGATTTTTCTGGACAGGAATACAATTTTACCAATGATCAGATGAACTTTTCTTATAGACATTCTAAAATATTTGAAGAAAATCTAATAGTTTCTCAAGCAAGCTTTAAGCTAAGAGCAGGAAATAAGGAAGAGATAAGAGAAAAATATGAAGACTTCACCCACAGGAGGGTGAGCAAACAACCCCTTGATAGAAAATCTGCAGGCTCAACTTTCAAAAGACCCCAAGGTTCTTACGCTTCAAAATTAATTGATGAATGTGGATTAAGAGGCTATAGGAAGGGAGATTGTCAAGTTAGTGAAAAGCATTGTGGCTTTATCATTAATGTCGATAAGGCAACTTGTAAGGACATGCTATCCTTTATCAAAGAAGTCTCAGGAATTGTAAACGAAAAAACAGGTTTTATATTAGAAAGAGAAGTTAAACTAATAGGAGAATTTTAATGATTCTTAAAATTATCACAGGCCTTAGTGGATCAGGCAAGACTTCAGCCTTAAGGGCCTTCGAAGACATGGGATATTATGCAATGGATAATGTGCCAGCCTATCTAATAGAAAAATTTATAGAACTTAACAACAATCAGAAAAATCCAATAGAAAAGATGGCTGTGGTAATTGATTTTAGGTCATATTCTCTAACAGATGATTTATACGAATCCCTCCTTCGACTAAAAAAAGCTAATATAGATACAGAAATTATCTATATCTACTCTTCAGATGAGGCTATTTACAAAAGATACAATGAACTAAGACGTCCCCATCCCTTGGGTGAATATGGAAATGTAAGCGAGGGAATCGAAAAAGAGAAAGACTTGCTAAAACCAATTAGAAAGATCGCCGATAGATTTGTAGATACTACAAATTACAAGATAAGCGAGCTAAAAAAAGTAATAGAAGATTCAGCCTACAAGAAAGATAAGACTATAATAAATCTTATATCTTTTGGTTTCAAATATGGCCTAAGTGATAATTTTGAATTTGTATTTGATGTAAGATTTTTGCCAAATCCTTATTATATTAAGGAACTAAAGGATGAAAATGGAACTAATAAAAAACTAAAGGATTTTCTGGATGGCTTCGAGGCTTCCAAGGCCTTTGAAGATGATCTTTGTAAGCTTATTAAAAATTTGGTTCCAGAATTTTACAAACAAGGTAAGGATATTATCAATATAGCCATAGGCTGTACTGGTGGCCAACATAGGTCTGTTTATATGGTTGAAAGACTCTATGAAAGATTAAAGGATGAAGATTATATACTAGTGAAAAAACATAGAGAGAAGGATAGATGGAAGAAAAATATATGAAAAGATACCCCCTTAGGAATGTAAAGAATGTTAGAGATTTGGGAGGAGTACCCACTCTTGATGGCAAAGTTACTAAGTGGGGGAAATTTATTAGAGCTGCAAGCCTAGATGATAGCAAGGATGATGATTTGGCTTATCTTAAAAAACTTGGCGTAACAGCTATAATAGATTTAAGAAGAGAAGGGGAAATAAATCCCAAGCTTAGCTCTATCGAAAAAATCAAGGAAGAATTCGACTATTATAATATTTCCTTGGCAGGAGATAGGGAGTTTAGAAAAGAAGATATTGAAAGAATAATTAAAAAAGAAGTAAGCATAGGAAGAACCTATATAAATCTTATAGATAACTACAAGGCTATTAGACAAATCATGGAAGTCTTTGCAAATAACGATGGAGTAAGCCTCTTCCATTGCCAGGAAGGCAAGGATAGGACGGGGATAATCTCTATGATTCTTATGGGCTTATCTGATGTAGGAAGGTCAGATATCATAGCTGATTATGAAATAAGCTCAGCCCTCCTAGGTTATATAGAAAGATATGATGAAGATGATGAGCTTTCTATATTTAGGATTACCAGCCCTTACAATATGAGAGAAGCCTATGATTATATATTAAGAAAATACAAGACCTTCGATGATTATCTTCTCTACGCCAAGGTTGATAGATGCACAATTGATAAAATTAGGGAGAAATTAGCAGGATAGCTGGGGTGGAATATGTCTTTTTCCAAAAGATGTAAGAAAGAAGTGTTAAAAAAAGAACCTATATCTACTTTAGGAGAGTTGCTTTCTATAATTCATTTTATAGGATCAATTAGGATAAATAGGGGAGCCTATAATGTCAAATTCGAAACTGACTCAAACTCCAATGCTAGATATATTTACAATCTAATCAAGGATCTCTACGATTACTCACCAACTTTCGAAATTTTCGATAAATCCTATAAGGATAAAGAGAGAATCTTTACGGTTCTTGTTGAAGATAACGAAATATCTGAAGATTTGATAGAAAAAAAGAGTGAGGGTTTCATAGACAATTTTTCTGATATAGAAGATGTATCCCTTGATGATATCAAATCTTTTTTAAAGATTGCCTTTATCTATAAGGGCTCTATTAACGACCCCCAAAGAGGCTACAATCTTGAAATTATAGCAAGGGAAGAAAAGGAACTTAGGCTTATAAAAGAATCTATGGATACCTTCGACCTTAATGCAAAAATCAATGATAGGGGAGATTATTATATTGTCTATATCAAGGATTCTGATAAGATTTCTGATTTTTTGGCTATAATTGGAGCCAATAGATCCCTTTTTGAATTAGAAAATGTAAGGGCGATGAAGTCTATAAGAAATAATATTAATAGGCAAACCAACTTTGATAAGGCAAATATAGACAGGACTGTCAAGGCTTCTTTAAGGCAAGTTGATGCTATAAAGCTTGTTATAGAAAGTGATAAATACGAAAAGCTTTCATCTGAAATGAAAGAGATAGCTAGCCTTCGCTTGGAAAATCCTTATTTATCCATAGAAGAGCTGGGAGAGATGATGGATCCTCCTATGACTAAGGCTAAGGTGAATTATAGATTGCAAAAATTTATAAAGCTTTCTGAAGAACTGTAGGAAGGATGGGAAATGACAGGGAATTTTACTCATTTGCATGTACATACTGAATATTCACTTCTTGATGGTTTCTCAAGAATCGACCTCCTCCTAGATAGGGCAAAGGAATTGGGAATGGAGTCAATTGCCATTACCGATCATGGGTCTATGTATGGGGCTATAGAATTTTATAAGCAAGCCAAAAAACGTGATATTAAGCCTATAATTGGTTGCGAAGTCTATGTCAGCGAAAAAGATCACAAGATAAAAGATTCTACAAACAGGAGATACTACCATCTGATTCTTTTAGCTAAGAGTAAAGAAGGCTACAAAAATCTCATAAAAATTGTATCAGAAGCCTATGTCAATGGTTTTTACTATAAACCTAGGGTATCTTTTGATTTCATCAAAAAACATGCAGGAGATATTATAGCCCTATCAGCCTGCCTAAATGGAGAAGTTAACCAAAAAATCCTAGAAAATGATTATGAGGGAGCAAAGAAGGCTGCACTTAATTATGAAGAAGCCTTTGGCAAGGGAAACTACTTCCTAGAGCTTCAAAATCATGGCATAAAGGAAGAAAGTTTGGTAAATGCCAAGCTTAACAGAATCCACCAAGAAACAGCAATCCCCCTAGTTGCTACAAATGATGTTCATTATGTAAATAAAGAAGACTTCTACTATCAAGATGTCCTCTTGTGCATCCAGACTGGAAAATTAATCAAGGATGAGGATAGGATGAGGATGCCGTCAAGCGAGTTTTATCTAAAATCTTATGAAGAAATGGAAGAGATTTTTGCTGGTTATGAGGACGCCTTGACCAATACTAAGCTTATTGCTGATCAATGTAAGCTTGAATTTACTTTCCATGAGCCTCACTTGCCTTACTTTAGTAAAGTTGAGGATGGCCTTAGCAATTTAGAATATCTCAAAAAATTAGTTGACCAGGGTCTTATCAAAAAATATGGAAAAATTGATGAGGAGATAAGGTCAAGGGCAGATATGGAAATAAATGTAATCTCCTCCATGGGTTATGTAGATTATTTCCTCATAGTTTGGGACTTTGTAAGATATGCTAGGGATAATGATATAGCAGTTGGCCCTGGAAGGGGCTCTGCGGCAGGCTCCATTGTATCCTACGCCCTAGACATTACCCAAATTGATCCTATCAAATACAATTTGATTTTCGAGAGATTCTTAAATCCCGAGAGAGTTTCCATGCCTGATATAGATATTGACTTTGACTATGTTCTTCGTGATAGGGTGGTCGATTATGTTAATGACGTGTATGGCAGAGATCATGTTTCACAAATTATCACCTTTGGTAGGATGCAGGCGAGAAATGCTATAAGAGATGTAGGTAGGGTCTTAGATATAAGTTATGCTAAGGTAGATAAGATAGCAAAACTCATCCCTTCTACTCTAGGTATGACTATAGATAAGGCCTTTGAAGCATCTAGCAAATTCAAGGAAATATATGAAAGTGATCTTGAAGGCAAGAGATTAATTGATACAGCAAGAAAGCTAGAAGGCCTTCCTCGCCATACCTCTATACATGCGGCAGGAGTTGTAATATCTAAGGAAGCTCTAACAGATATAATCCCCCTTGCCTTATCTAATGATCAATTGGTAACCCAATTCGATATGACAGAAATTGAGGAGTTGGGCCTACTAAAGATGGACTTTTTGGGTCTAAGAAACCTCACTGTCATAAAAAATACCATCAAGGACGTAAAGAAAAATCGTGGTATTGACGTTGATTTAGGAAAAATTGACGTAAATGACAAAAAAGTAATCGAGCAGTTTAACAAGGCAAAAACAATAGGAATCTTCCAATTTGAATCGGCAGGAATGAGAAATTTCTTAAAAAATCTTAGACCTACAGTTTTTGATGATCTAATAGCTGCAAACTCACTTTTTAGGCCGGGACCTATGGATGAGATACCCAAATATATCCACAACAAGAACAATCCAAAGGACGTTAGTTTTATTACCCCTGCCTTAAAGCCAATCCTTGATCTTACCTATGGGATAATAGTTTACCAAGAGCAAGTAATGCAAATTGTACAAAAACTTGCTGGCTATTCTCTAGGGGAAGCTGATAATCTAAGACGAGCCATGTCTAAGAAGAAGATGGCAGTCATGGAAGAAAATAGGGAAATATTTATCCATGGTAGGCTTGATGAAAAAGGCGAGGTTGAGATAGCTGGATGCGTAAGAAATGGGGTTGATGAGCTTTCCGCTAATCAAATTTACGACGAAATGATTTCTTTCGCCAAATATGCCTTTAACAAGTCCCACTCGGCAGCCTATTCCCTGGTAGCCGTACAAACTGCCTACCTAAAGCACTATTATCCAGAAGAATACATGGCTAATCTTATTTCTTCTGTAATGGATCAATCAACTAAGCTTTATCTTTATGTTAACGAAACTAAGGCCCTGGGCATAGAAGTTTTGCCACCTGATGTAAATAAGTCCTTGGCAGAGTTTAGGGTTGAGGAGGGAAGAATTATTTTTGGTCTTTCAGCCATCAAAAATCTCGGTATAAATATGATTTCTGCCATAGTAAGGGCGAGAGATAAGGGAGGAAAATTTGAAAACTTCAAAGATTTTCTCCAAAGAGTGGATGAAGTTGACCAAAGAGCCCTTAATAAGAAGGGGATAGAATCCCTTATTAAGGCAGGGGCCTTCGATAGGATGGGCTACAATAGGTCTTCGCTAATGGCAATATATGAGAAGGCCATGGCTAGTGTTTCAGAAAATAGAAAAGTAAACTTAAAAGGCCAGCTCAATCTCTTGGATGATTTTTCAAGCGAAAGCAAGAAAAGTGATGATGTTAAAATCCAAAATATTAATGAATATCCTAAAAAGACCAAACTAAAGCTAGAGAAGGAAGTCCTTGGCTTTTATATTTCTGACCACCCACTTTCTGATTTAGCTGATAGGTTGAATGATTTTGTGAATTTCACAAGTGATTATAAGGATAATCTTAGTGATTTGGAGATTCAAATGTTAGATAAGAAATTCGTCTCTATGGCAGGTGTAATCACCAACAAAAGCGAGATTATGACCAAGAAAAAACAACTAATGTGCTTTGCCAACCTTGAAGATATGTATGGGTCAATAGAGATGGTGATTTTCCCAGAAACATATAAAAAATATAGAAATGTCATTGATGAAGACAGCGCTGTCCTAGTTAAGGGAAATTTACAAATTGATGAAAGGGATGTAAAATTATTAACATCTGAATTTATTGATATTAATCAAATAAATTTGAAGACTTTATACTTAAAAACTAAATACTTAAGGTATAATGATTTAAGAAACATTCTAGTACGCTACAAGGGCGATACGCCAGTTGTGATTTATTTTTCGGATAAGAAGAAAAGCGTAAAGCTCGATAAGAAATTATGGTTTGATATTAATGAAAAAAGCATTAAAGTATTAGAAGAGTTTTTAGGAATAGAAAATGTTAAGATAAGTTAAGGAGTTTTTATGAAAACTATAGGAATACTAACAAGCGGAGGCGATGCTCCAGGCATGAACTCTGCTATAAGAGCGGCAGTAAGAACTGCTCTAAATAGTGGTATGCGTATCAAAGGCATAAGAAATGGTTATGATGGACTTATGCAAGGAGATATTTACGAGATGAATGTTTCTTCAGTTGCTGATATTATCCATAAGGGTGGTACTATACTTGGAACTGCAAGAAGCTTAGAGTTCCAAACACCAGAAGGACAAAAAAGAGGAGCCCAAATTCTAAGTGATTATGGAATAGAAGGCTTGATTGTTATTGGTGGAGATGGATCCTTTAAGGGAGCTAAGGCCCTATCTGATTTAGGTATAAACACAATTGGCATACCTGGAACAATAGATAATGATATGGGCTATACAGACTTTACCGTAGGATTTTTCACAGCCATAGAAACTGTAATTGATGCTATTGGAAAATTAAGAGATACATCCAGCTCTCACGGTAGGGCAGTTGTAATAGAAGTTATGGGACGTAATTGTGGAGATCTTGCTTTATATTCAGGTCTTGCTGGTGGAGCAGAATCTATTATAGTTCCAGAGCACAACTTCTCAATCAATGAAATAATTGATAAGATGGAACATGGTAGAAAAAGAGGAAAATTACACCACCTTATAACTCTCGCTGAAGGAGTTGGCGATCCATATTCTCTAGCAAAAGAGCTTGAAGAAAAAACTGGAATCGAAACCAAGGTAACAATCCTAGGCCATGTCCAAAGGGGTGGCTCACCTTCTGCTGTTGATAGACTCTTAGGATCTGCAATGGGATCTAGGGCTGTTAATTTGCTTAGTGAAGGCAAGACAAATCTTGCCATCGGTTATGTAAATGGAAATATTATAGAAGTTAGTATAGATGAAGCAGTAAGCAAGAAATCAGAATTTGATGAAAATCTATATGATCTTGCAAATTCTTTATCAAGATAGGAGTAATGATGAAAACAGAAATTTTAAAAAAGACCAAAATTGTATGTACAATCGGACCAGCTAGTGAAAGTCAAGAAGTTCTTGAAGAATTAATCAACAACGGCATGAACGTTGCAAGACTTAACTTCTCCCACGGAACTCACGAAGAACACCTAGCAAAGATTAAGACAATTAGAAGAATCAGAAGAAAACTAAACAAACCTATAGCTATCATGCTTGATACTAAGGGACCAGAAATTAGAACAGGTAACTTCAAAGTTAAAGAAATCTTCCTAAAACCAGGTGACATCTTCACCCTAACAACTAGAGATGTTGAGGGAGATCAATCAATTGTATCTGTTTCTTACGAAGGCCTTCCAAAAGATGTGGCAGTTGGTAGCGAAATTTATATAGATGATGGACTCGTTCAATTAGAAGTTCTTGAAATAAAAGACGGAACAGACGTTGTATGTAAGGCTCTCAACAATGGTATTCTATCAAACCACAAGGGAGTTAACCTTCCAGGATCAAAGACCAATCTTCCAGCAATAACACCAAAAGACGTAGATGACATCAAATTCGGTATAGAAAATGACATTGATATCATCGCTGCATCCTTTGTTCGTAAAAAAGAAGACGTATATGATATAAGAAAAGTTCTAGAAGACCATGGTGGAGAACACATCAAGATTATTTCTAAAATAGAATCTCAAGAAGGTGTTGATAACGTAGATGAAATCATTGAAGCAAGTGATGGAATAATGGTTGCTAGAGGAGACTTGGGAGTAGAAATTAGAACTGAATTAATACCATTAGTTCAAAAAGAAATCATCAGAAAATGTAATGATGCTGCAAAACCAGTAATTACTGCTACCCAAATGCTTGACTCTATGATTAGAAACCCAAGACCAACTAGGGCTGAAACAACTGACGTTGCCAATGCCATCATAGATGGTACTGACTGTGTAATGCTTTCAGGAGAAACAGCAGGCGGAAAATATCCAGTAGAAGCAGTAAAAACTATGAGAAACATCTGTATAACAACAGAGCTTTCAGATGACTTCTACCAAAATGTCTATGACGTTAAAATTCATTCTGCAAACACTACTACAAACTCAATCGCAAGATCAACCAAAAACATCGCAGAAGAGCTTAACGCCAAGGCAATTATCTCTTGTACAGCAAGTGGTAACACATCAAGAATTATATCTAAATTCAAGCCAAAAACTAACATAGTTGCAGCAACAGTAACAGATAGGGTTGCAAGACAACTATCAATAGTTTGGGGTGTATATCCAATAGTAATCCAAGAAGCTAAAGAAACAGATGAGCTAATCGAAAGAGCCATAGTAGGGGCCCTTGCCGAAGGATATGTAGAAGAAGGAGATCTCACAGTAGTAACTGCAGGAATACCTCTAGGAGTATCTGGAACAAGTAACCTAATCAAAGTTCACGTAATAGGAGATATCCTAACAAGCGGTACAGGAATCGGAAGCAAGTCTGTATCTGGAAAAGTCGTAATAGGCTCAACCAAAAAAGAACTTGAAGGCAAATTTGAAGAAGGCGACATCATAGTAGCTAAATTCACCGATGCAGATATCACGGAATATATAGAAAAAGCCTCAGCTATAGTAACAGAAACTGGTGGACTAACAAGCCACACAGCAGTAGCAGCAGTTCACTTTGGAATACCAGCAGTAGTGGGTGCTGTAAACATAATAAACCTAGTAGAAGCAGGTGAAACAATAACAGTCGATCCAATCGGCGGAGTAATATACAAAGGAGAAACAAAAGTTATCTAATGATCGTAAAAGACATAAAGATAATTGATATCCTACAAGATGGCAGAGGAGTTGGAAAAGCGGAATCGAAAGTCTATTTCATAGACGGGGCAAGCTATGGTGAAACTTGCGATATAGAAATATCTAAGGAAAATAAAAACTTCATAGAAGCCAAAAAGCTAAAAACAACCCAAAAAAGCTGTCATTACACACAACCTCCATGTCCATATTATTATGAATGTGGAGGTTGTACTATTATGGACATCAATTACCAACAACAACTAAAACTAAAAACAAATCTAATAAAAAATGCCATCAAGAAAACGTGCAAGATTGATCTTGACGAAATCGAAATAATTCCTAGCAGACAACTAAATTACAGAAATAAAATAAGACTACAAGTAGACGAAAATGGAAATCTAGCCTATAACAAAAAAGCATCAAATGACCTAGTAGCCATAGAAGATTGCCTCCTTGCTAACGAACACATAAGAAAAAACCTACCACAAATACAAAAAATCAGCCAAGATATAAACAAAAAATATGGGAAAATAATCAAGGAAATCAGCATAAGAAGCAATGGCGAAAAAATCCTCCTTAACATCTACACAAAAGACGAAAAAAACCTATACAATTACCTAAAAGATAAGAATAAAGACTTTAACATCAATCTAACAAACAAAAAATCCACCCTAACAATAGGAGACGATTATCTTATCCACAGAGTAAAAGATAAAAAATTTAAAATATCAAAAGACGACTTCTTTCAAGTAAATGACAGTCAAATAGAAAATCTTTACTCTGAAGCCAGCCAATATTTAGAAAAGGACAAAAAACTCCTAGACCTCTTTTGTGGATCAGGCATATCATCCATGGCCCTTGCAAATGATCACATAGTTGGAATAGAAATCAACAAAAGCGCCATAAAAGATGCCATAGAAAACGCCGAGGCAAATGGGCTAAAAGACTATAAATTCATAGCCAAAAACGCCAACTACATAGATCAAAAATTCATCAAAAAAGAAAAAATAGGCTCAGTAACCATAGACCCACCAAGAGCTGGCCTAGACAAAGAAATAATAAAAACCCTAGCCAAAACACAAATAGAAAACATAATCTACATCTCCTGCAACCCCCAAACACTAGCCCGAGACATCAAAAGATTTATGGATAAAGGCTACGAACTTAAAAAAATAAAAGCAGTAGATATGTTTGCTCAATCTATGCATGTGGAGACTATAGCGTTGATACAAAAGATATAAATTTAGAAATCCTGCATTTTAAGCAGTTTTATAAGCATTTTGTCTTCGATAAAGATGAAGAAGGATACATCAAAAAGACCCAAAAAAACTACATGGACGTAAGAGTAGTTTTGCAACTGGTATGAGGAGACACAAAGAAAAATATAATAAGATAAAACCCATTTTATACTTTCTACAAGAGTAGCTTAAATAAGGCTGCTCTTTTTTTATTTCAAAGAAAGGAGGCAGGAATGAATTTTGATTATTTTTATAATAGGCAATCTGAGATGTATAACTTCATTAGGTTACCTATGGTATTAATGGAAGATGAGATTTTTGAGAGCATTTCTATTGAAGCAAAAGTTTTGTATTCATATATGCTTAATCGAATGGGTCTTTCATATAAAAATGGCTGGATAGATGAAGATGGAAAAGTCTTTATTTACTACACAATGGATGCTATTAAAGAGCAATTTAACTGTGCTAATGATAAAGCCTTAAAGATTATAAATGAGCTTGATACAAAATCAGGAATTGGATTGATAGAAAAGAAAAGACAAGGACTTGGAAAACCAAATAGGATATATGTTAAAGATTTTATGAGTGTTTTCTCCGATTCAAATAATAGAAGTCCAGATTTCCGAAAATCAGAAGTCCAGACTTCCGAAAATCGGAATTCAAGAACTCCGAATAACAGACTTCAAGATTTCCGAAAATCGGAAGGTAACTATAACAATATTAGTAATAATGAGTTAAGAAATAATGATTTTAGTAAAGGGCAAAAACCTTATGGAATATATAAAAATATATTTTTGACTGATGAAGAATACAAGGACTTAACAAATGAGTTAGGAAGTAGAATTAATGAATACATTGATAGGTTGTCGTCATATATGAAAGCAAATAACAGAGTGTATCAAGATCACAAGGCAACGATAATCAATTGGTATCTTAATGATCAGGCAAAAAACATTAATGATAATACAACAAGGAAAATGAATTACGATATAGGAGAGAGTTTATGAAAAGCTTAAAAGATTTTGTATTAAGAGAAAATGATATTGAAAGAAATGGACATATTTATTGTAAGGTATGTGATAAAAGAGTCGATGGAGAATTACTTGACCTTGGATTTACAAAGTTTATTCCAAGAATTAAATGTGAATGTGAAATAAAGAGAGACAATGAAAATGAAGAAAGAGAAAGACTGATGAAAATATCTTCATTGAAAAGAGATTGCTTCTCATCGCCACTCCAGCACCAATATACTTTTGAGAAATTCTTAAATGAAAAAGGTCAAGCTTACAAGGTTGCTTACAACTATGCCAAAAGCTTTGAACAAATGAAAAAAGACAATGTTGGACTGTTATTTTATGGAGATGTTGGTAGTGGAAAGACTTATCTTGCTTGTTCTATTGCAAATGAATTAATTGAAAGAGAAC